>PFGG01000017.1:0-803 GCA_002783405.1 bacterium (Candidatus Blackallbacteria) CG13_big_fil_rev_8_21_14_2_50_49_14
TCGCTTTTACCCTGCTTCGGCAGGGGCGCGCATCGTACTTTAAAACCTGAAAATAGCTATAAAACCTCCCTGGATTAGCAAGTTAAATATTTGAGTCGGCTATATTTGATCAGCATCCCAGCGCTGAACAATCCTTTTGAGGTGAACTGATGGATCCGCGAATTTCAAAATTTGGCAATGAACTGCTGGCCCCGGTTGCTGCCCAAAAACCTGTCAAAGCTGGGCGCACTGCCCCCTTGAACCCCAATGATCTCAATTTTATCAACGTCAATAAAGACAATAAAATTACTGTTGATGAACTCAAAGGTGCGCTGGCCACGCAAAGAGGTGTGGCCGTTGAAAGCCTTGCACTTTTGCCCGAAGAAGAAGCTGAGTTGGCTGAAGATGCCAAAGATTTAACCTCCTTTATCCGCAGGGGAGGGAAGTTGGAAGGCAGTGCTGAACAAGGTTTTGCCTATACAGGTGTGGTTAAACAGCCCAGTTTAAAAGAACTGCGCACAGCCGATAATTTTGAAAACCCGATTCAATTGGCACCAGGCGCCAAAGGGGAAGATATTCGCAAATTGAATACCCTGATCAACAATCTCTATGCCCTGGATGAGGAATACAAGCCCCTGGATGAACGCAATGAAGTCTATGGTGAAGCCCTGCGCGATGCCGTGGCTGACTTTCAGCGTAAATACCAATTGATCGGCACTGAAGGGGTACAAGCAGGAATCTTAGACGGAAAAACCTTGCGTGCTATTGAACGCCAGGTCGAAGGGGTGATCAAGGCCCAGGATATTTATACGCCCTTTGTACCC
>PFGG01000017.1:871-8923 GCA_002783405.1 bacterium (Candidatus Blackallbacteria) CG13_big_fil_rev_8_21_14_2_50_49_14
CCAATTGGCTGAAAAGGGGCTGACTTCAACGGAGATTGAAACAGCCTTTCATACGGGCCATGAGCTGGCTCAATTTGCTGAAACCTCTATTCGCACAGTTGAAAGCAAATACAAGGGGGGCTCAGAGAGCTTTTGCTATACCGGTGTGAAAGAATCTCTGGAAGGTTCATTGCATTACCGTTACCAAGCTTTTGGGGGCAAAGGGGGATCATGGGCCAGTACAGCAGATGACAATCTTTTCCGCAAACGCCCGGATCTCTTTGCTGAGCTGACGCTGAGCCGTGAAGAACTGAATTATCTTCCCCCGGGTGCGATTGTGGTCTATGAGCCCGGAGGCGTTGGCCATATTGGTATCAAGGGTTATAACGCAGAAGGTAAGCAATTGGATTTGAGCGACAGGGTACGTACAGGTAAGCCTTATCCCAATGCCAAGTACAAAGTGTTTTTGCCGCTCAAACCCTTGGTGCAAGGGGATAAAAACTATGCAACAGACAAAGAGGCGCAGGATTTAAGCCGTTTAATGTATGCCGCCCGCCAAACGGCTGCTCGGCGTAAACACTGATCATTCTTGCTATTTGGGTGATTTTCACCCCCGGCATTGCGTATAATCTAGGAAACTGCAATCAAAAGGATCCGGGATGATGCGCCATTGGCAATTTGACAATCGTTTTATTCAAGAACTTCCGAGTGATTCCAACCCAGATTATTTGAGTTCGCGTCAGGTGCGCGGTGCACTCTGGTCAAAAGTAAAAGCCACCCCTGTTTCCAATCCGCAGCTTCTGGCCTGGTCTCCAGACATGGCTGAGGCCCTCGAACTCAGTTCTGAGCAGATTCAATCCCCTGAATTTGCCCAGGTTTTTGCGGGGAATCAGTTAATTCCTGGCATGGAAGCCTATGCCACCCGCTACGGGGGACACCAGTTTGGCCATTGGGCGGGTCAATTGGGCGATGGCCGTGCGCTGCATTTGGGTGAAGTGCTGACTTCATCGGGGCAGCGTTGGGATCTTCAACTCAAGGGGGCGGGGCCCACCCCCTATTCCCGTCGGGCCGATGGACGTGCTGTGCTGAGATCTTCCCTGCGTGAATTTCTCTGCAGTGAGGCCATGCATCACTTGGGGATTCCCACCACCCGTGCTTTGAGTTTGGTGATGACGGGCGATACGGTCTTGCGCGATATGCTCTATGATGGCAATCCTGAATACGAGCCGGGTGCGATAGTCTGCCGGGTTGCGCCTTCGTTCTTGCGCTTTGGACATTATGAAATTTTGGCAGCCAACCGTGAGCCGGAATTGCTGAAAAAACTCGTGGATTTTACCCTGGCCCGAGATTTTCCCCATCTTGAAGGCGAACCTGTGCAAAAACGGGGTCTCTGGTTTAAAGAAGTTTGTGAGCGCACGGCTGAGATGGTGGCGCATTGGATGCGGGTTGGATTTGTGCACGGGGTGATGAATACCGATAATATGTCGATCTTGGGCCTGACGATTGATTATGGGCCCTATGGTTGGGTCGATAATTTTGACCCTGGCTGGACACCCAATACCACCGATTTTGAACGGCGTCGCTATCGTTTTGGCCACCAGCCCGAAATTGCCTATTGGAATTTGGCCTGTCTGGCTTCGGCGCTGGGCGATTTGTTTGAAACACCTGAGGTGCTGGAGGCGGGCTTAGAAGCCTATTTAAACAGCTATACCCAAATTCACCAGGCTTTTACCCGGCAAAAATTTGGCTTTGCCCAATGGAGCGAAGCAGAGGAAAAGCTGGTTCAGAAAGTGTATACGCTGATGCAAAAGGCCGAAGTGGATATGACCCTCTTTTTCAGACTTCTGGCGAAGCTTGCGCCTGAGACCCCTGACCCCAGCGTTTTAAAAGCAGCCTTTTATTCTGAGACAGAATTTGAACGGGATGCTTCAGAATGGCAAAGCTGGCTGACGGAATATGCGCAACATTTGCCCCGTCAACCTGAGGCCTTAAGCCAGGCACGATCAGACATGAATGCCATCAATCCCTGTTATGTATTGCGCAATTATCTGGCACAGGAAGCGATAGATTTGGCTCAAACAGGGGACTTCAGCCGGATTCAGGAATTACAGCAGGTCTTGCGGAATCCCTATACTGAAAATCCCGCCTATTCAGCCTTTGCACAGAAACGACCGGATTGGGCAAGACACCGTCCGGGCTGTTCGATGCTTTCCTGCTCCTCTTAAAGCGCCGAGGGCAAGAAGCTGATCGTTAGTACTCGCTTTCTGCTTGCAAAATGACAGGCTTTTCAGGGATAATCACGTTTGAAGCAAACACAGCAGGAGATGGCCGCATGAAAACCAATCAGACCCTTAAAATCGGATGTGTGGGCGTGTTTGCCCTGGCTCTGCTCAGTGCCTGCGGTGAGTTTGCAACCCCGGTTCAATCCCGCTTGACCCTTCAGAGTTCTGTGCAAAACGGAGCCTTGCAGATTCAGGGCTTGGATAGCTTTCAAGGCAAATTGCTGGCCTCAAGTGCTGAATCGGGCGTCAGTGGGGGCACTGGCTATTGTTACCAATATGTGGCACAAGCGATTCACTCCCAGTACACGCCTTTTCTATCGGGAATGCATGCCTATCTGGCCGCAGAGCAATTGGCCTCCAACCCGCTTTTTAAAGAAGTTCAAGTGGCTCCTGCACTTTTGCCTGCTTTGCCTGCCGGTGCTGTGGTGGTTTGGGGGCAGGGCAGTTCAGAATCGGGTCATATTTCAATCGCCGATGGGCGGGGCCAGGAGATTTCCGACCATATTGCCCCTCAAATGACGGCGCATTATGGGGGCGCTCAGGCCCGCGTCTTTGTCCCCGTTTTGCCCTAGCCAGATCTTTTCAACCGGTTTGAACCCTCTCCTTTCATATTTTTTTGTGAACGGATATTTTTGTGCTTTCGATTTCTGTCTAAACCTTCTGCTTTGATATTTTTTTAAGCTTTTGGGGAATAGCTAAACTAAGAAGTCTTAGAAGCTGGAGAGCAGATTGATGTTGGAAATAAGCCGTTCGATCCCAGGTATGAACAATCAGGGTAAAAACCTGATGGATGAAGCCGTTAAACGCGCCAAGGATGGAGACCTCACGACCCAGGATTTGACGGAACTGCGTCAGATTGCTGACGCTGAAGGAGGGGTTACCGGCGTAGAAGAGGTCTTTTTACAGGATTTGGCAGACAGTGCGGGCGGCCAGATCTTTATTGCAGAAATCAATTCAGCCAATTTTGACCCCAATAGTTTTAAATTTTCGACCGAAGGCATGGCCAAGGTACAAAGTGCCAATGGCAAAGAAATCAGCCTTGAGTTTTCGGATACGCCGATCGCCAGCAAGCAGATACATGGCGATATAGACGAAGCGCGGCGCACCATGCTCAGTCTGATTCCTGAAGATAAACGCGATGCCTTTGCTGCAATAGACCCGCATCAGGTTCAGGATATCAGCCGTTTTGTCAAAGATTTGGGCTTGAGTGGCGCAGACAAAACCCGTTTTTTACAGGCCTATATGACTGCAAACTTCAACCATACAGGCAAAAATATTGAATGGAATGGTGTTTCCCTGCAAGAGGGGATCAATGCGGTGCCGCGTGATAATTTGGGGCGGGCCTATCTGGATTGTGAGGGCTATGCTGAGGTTGCACATACTGTACTTGGCGATCAAGGCTTTACCACCCTGGGGGTAGCGACCGAAGGGCCCGGTAAAAAACGGGATCATCAGGTGTCTGTTTTCCGTGAGGGCAATAATGCCTATGCCTTAAGCAATAACGAGGTAGTTCCTGTGCCAGGGGGAGCCGCTAAAACCGATGCTGAAGTTTTGGAAGCTGCCTTTCCCAAGCAATTTTTTGATCCGATCACGGATCCCAACGGGGCGATGTTGCGGGATACCTCAGAGTTTAGAGTGGGTGAAAAAATTCAAGATGAAGCCAATGGCGATCCCCGAACCACGACGGTTACAGCGATTGACGGGGCCAATACCCTGCGAGCCAAGGTAACATCTGCGGCGGGTGAAAGTTTTCATGTCGGCATGGCCCAGGATCCGGCTTCAGGGCAATTGTCTTCGACCCTGACGCCCCAGGTGGGAGATACACTGTTTTTAGATGCTGGCAAAGTTGAAATTAAGGGTCAAAATGGCGAGGGGCTTTATACGGATGCCTCGGGAAATAGCTTTCATGTCAAGGTGACAGCGCAGGGGAATGGCGGGTTTAAAGCTGAAAAAACACTTCAGGCAGGCGATGTCTTGATCAATTCTGATGGCAGCAAAGTGACCATGAGCTCGGCCCAGGCCGGGGTTCTCTCAGACGGCAATACCCATTACCATGTCAGCCTGGCCCTGGATTCAAGCAATGATTGGGCCTATACCACCCAAATGGATTTTAAAGCGGGTGATGTTTTGGAATTGCCCGCCCACCACGCCACGATTCGTTTTGATGCACCTGGCCATGGGCGAGCGAGTTTCAGCAATGGACAAGCGCCTAAAAATGTCAGTGTGACCATGCAGGGGCCCAATCAACCCTTTTTCAATTTCGTGCCCTAACTGCAACCCGCGTCGCTTGCCAGCTTTTCGTAGCGTTCCAGGCTGGTTAAATTGGCTGAATCGCTGAAGGTTTGACGGTATTGAAGATCGGTCATGCCTTCCAGTTGGGCAATATGCCCCGCAGCGGCAGCGAGATCTGGGTTTCCCTGTTTCAGCGTTTTCATAAAACAATAGACGCGATCAATATGGGTTTCACGTTCAAGCAAACCAGTGGCCAGAGCTTGGCTGGAGGCTGTGGTTTGAGCGGGCAGGGGTTGGCTGGATGAAAGATTGGGAAGCGCATTGCAGGCCGTTAAGCAGATAAAGCAGAGTGAGAACAGGATTCGGATGAGCAGCATACGAAGGGCCCTTTCTTTTAAAGCTGCTCTTATCCTAACAGCTTTCTTGCAGTTTTCTAAATCAAGTCTTGATTACTTGCACGCTCAGCGCTTTGCTGTTTTGATTGAGAAAGATTCCGAGCATCTCGCTTCAGATGATTTGTCTGAAACGGTCGCTATCGTTTATCATGCAGGCATTCCGATCAATGGCCTGTGCTGAGGAGTTCGAAATGTGTAGAGCTGATCTCAAATACTTTGTTTTGACTTGTTTTCTGACGCTTCATGCCTGTCTTGCCTCCCCACCGACCAGCCTCAATCTGGAGCAACTGCAAAGGGAACTCCATCAGCAGACCAATGCCTTCAGACACGAAAAAGGCCTGGAGCAGCTTGAGGCATTAACTGAACTGAATCAGGTTTCAGCAGCACAAAGTCAGGATATGGCGACCCGCCATTATTTTGACCACCAAAATCCTGATGGGCAATTGCCCAATGACCGTTTGCGTACTCAGCAGCCGGGTTTACTGGCGATTCAAAATGGTGAAAATATTGCCATGCGCAGCTGGGAGCGTGAAAGCCCTGCAGAAATGGCGAAAACCTTGATGAAACTTTGGGCCGACTCTCCTGAGCATTATGAAACCATGGTTCACCCGGATTTCTGGCAATTGGGCGTGGGATTTTTTCTGAAAGACAAGGTGCTTTATGCTACCCAGACCTTTGCGGCTGTGGTTGTCAGGCTCCAGGATGAGCTTCCGGCTTCAGTTCCTGAAAACACCAGCCTGAAGCTTTCCTTTCAATTTCATGCGCGTTTTCCCAAATCTGAATTGGATGCTTTTTTGATCTTGCCAGACCCAAGCGCCCGGATGCCTGTTGGCGATGGCAGTTCATATATTGGCAAAGGGCCTGTGCGTTTGGATTGGAGTGATGAAAGCCATTTCAGTCTGAAGCTGAATACCCGCTATGGCCTGGGCTACTATACGCTTTTGTTTGGCCGCAAGGGCAATTATTACGATACCCCCTTCAAAATTTTAGTCAAAAAAACTGAAGGAGCTTAAGGTTCAAATCTTTGCTTGCTTTCCCAGTCTGTGGATTTGGGCTGAGGCAATGCCTCTGAACGAAAGATCTATTCTGCGTTCAGCAGGCGTTGAGCTGTTTGACGCGCCAGTTTTGCTGCGTTTAATTCACCGCGTACTTGGGCTGCGACGATCGCCCCGTCTACAAGCAGCATCAGGGGGGCACTCAGAGAAGCGTTCTCAAGAGATTCAGCTAAAAGATCCTTGAACCAGCGCTTGTGTGCTGCTGCGGCCTGATGAATGGGATGTTGGGGATCTGCATACTCGCCACTGGCCTGAATAAAATTACAGCCCTGAAAACTCTCGGAATGAAACCAGAGATCCAATACATCAAAAATGGCAAGGACCTTTTCCTTGCCTTGGCTCTGTGAAAGGGAAAGTGTTAATCGTTTTTCCAGCTCGGCATGGCGTTGCTCTAAAACCGCCAGGATCAAAGCGTCTTTGCTGGGAAAGTATTTATACAGTGTTGCTTTGGCCACCCCAGATTCGGCCAGAATCTGATCGATGCCTGTGGCATGATAACCTTGTCGGTTAAACAGACGGAAAGCCGTCTCAAGCAGTCGTTCTTTACGGGGTTGTGAGCGCATAGGCCCATTATACAAAAAATAAAGTCATTGCGTCATTGACCTAGACAGGTTTGTCTACTATAATCAAAATATTAATAGACAGATCTGTCTACTTTTGGAGTGAAATCATGACCTTATCTGCTTCGCAACCCTGGACCCAAGGCATTCATCATCTGGGCTTAACGGTGTCTGACCTTGACGACGCTGTGGATTTTTTTACCTCGGTTTTGCAGTTTCAGAAAGTGGGTGGCAAACCTGAATACCCCGCTGTTTTTGTCTCAGACCAACACACCCTGCTGACCCTCTGGCAACTCAAATCACCCGAGGGGCGTGGGTTTGATCGTCACCAGCAGGTCGGGCTTCACCATTTTGCTTTGCATTTGGCCCCCGAACGATCTCTGGGTGAAATCTATGCGCTTTTGAAGGCCCGGCCGGGGGTTGAAATTGAATTTGGCCCTGAGGCGCTGGGACAAACGGGTTTACACCATATGATCTGTCGCATTCCCGGAGATTTAAGGCTCGAATTGGTCAGCCATGTGCTCTGACGCTTTTCATGCGGGTGAGCGCAAAATTCAGGCTGAATATGGACTGAGTGAGAAAATGCAGGCGATTGGGGCTACCGTTCTGCGCCCCTTTCTGCCTGAACAGCACCGCAGGTTTTTTGAAACCTTGCCCTGGGTTTTTCTTGGCGCAGAAGATCGTGAAAAGTTTGTCTGGGCCAGTTTGCGGATCGGTTCGCCTGGTTTTGTTTCAACCCCCAATCCGCGTTTGCTCAGGATTCAGTCTCTGCCTTTCGTGCAGGATCCGCTGTCAGAGCTGCAGGTCGGGCAGGATCTGGGGATACTGGGGCTGGAGTTTGAAACCCGACGTCGCAACCGTGTCAGTACGCAGGTTGTTGAGGCTGGGCCGGAGGAACTCTGTCTTTCGGTACGCCAAAGTTTTGGCAATTGTCCCAAATACATTCAGATCCGCACACTCTGCCCAGTTTCTCGAAACCCAGTTCAGGCAAAATGTCTGGATTTTAATACGCTTGCCCCCCAACAGCGTGAACTGATTGAAAACAGCGACTGTTTTTTTATTGCCAGTGTTTATCAGGCGGGAAAAAACTTGCCCAGTGAAGGGGCTGATCTTTCGCATCGCGGCGGGAAACCTGGCTTTGTGCGTGTCGAAAGCCAAGAGACTTTGCTCTTTCCAGATTTCAGTGGCAATCGCTTTTTTAATACCTTGGGAAATATTGTGATGGATCCCCGCGTGGGTTTGCTTTTTTTGGATTTTGTCTCGGGTGATTTGCTTTTTTTAAGCGGCAGGGCTGAAATTATTGGGTCTGGGCCTGAACTCCAGGCCTTTCAAGGGGCCGAGCGATTGATTCGTTTTCGCCTGGCCAGGGGACGCATGCTTGAGAAAGCCCTTCCTTGGTCCTGGGACTTGGGAGAAGCTTCCCCGGCCTTAGCATTTACTGGCAGCTGGTGATAATAAAATATTTTTTATTTTATTTTTTGAGCAAGGGTAAGGGTTTGGTGTCTGTGATGATTATCTTTTCATAAAAAGAAGATAAACGTATCTTGAC
>PFGG01000018.1 GCA_002783405.1 bacterium (Candidatus Blackallbacteria) CG13_big_fil_rev_8_21_14_2_50_49_14
CCCAAGGGGCAGGTTAATGCCCAAGGGGCAGGTTAATGCCCAAGGGGCAGGTTATCACCCTGCAGAGCAGGTCCTTTGCAGGGGATTCAGCCCTTATGAGCAGGCCAGTTACTGGTTGCTCCTCCTTGTCAGCAGGCCTGAGCATGGGTTCTAGCCCCTCCTTGTCGGCAGGCCAGTACTGGGCGTTCGGGCCGCATGTTCAGCACATCGTGTGCTTCACACGCTATCTGCGCTTTGCTCCGCTGTCCTTGGTTCTTGGCGACATAGGAGCCGTAGAACCAAGGCAAGTTCCAGGCCCCCTCCCTGACCCTCCTGGGTCGGGGGCCTTGCAATCGCCTGAAAGTGGCTTGAATGGTTGCTCAGTTACATATCATGCCATAGAAGATATTTAAGCCATGGCCCCCTTGATTTTAGAAGCCTATAAAGGGCAAGTAGCCTGAAAAACGCAGCAGAGCAGTGGGGGAATGAGGCAACTGAAGCGACGCCGTGTCAGGATGACACAAACGGCGTCGTGGAAATTAAGTGTTTCTAGAAGAGCCGAAGGCGCTTCGTAGAAGACACTTATGCAGAGCAGCTACCTGCGAGAAGCAAAACCGGCTTGAAAAATCAGGGTGCAACTCTTGAAAAGCACCCCACCCAAGCAATCACCTTCCCCCTGAAAAAAAAGATATGCTATACTTGCGAACTGTATTGGTCATGATTTGTCATGCACCGATGCACCACGGGGAGAGGTACCGAAGTGGTCATAACGGGGCCGTCTCGAAAGCGGTTAGACTTGTAAAGGTCACGTGGGTTCGAATCCCACCCTCTCCGTAGTCGTTATTAAACACATCTGGGCAGATGTGAGAGTGGTTGATTCAGCAGACCTGGAAAGTCTGTAAGCGGTGATGAGCTGCTTCGAGGGTTCGAATCCCTCTCTGCCCGCCTTTTTTTCAATAACTTCCCTCAGTGGAAGTTATTATTTTTTGCAGCGAGGGAATCAGGCTCCATGCGCAAACCACGCCTCAATATTTGGGTCTTGCTCAGTGTATTGCCGCTCTATTTTCTGTTGCTTGAAGCTTTTCCTGCCTGGATCGGGTTGCTCTCAGGGCTCGCAGGCCAACCCCCCAGTGTGCAAATCATCCTGCCCCGCAGCCTGCCTCCCCAAACCTCTTATCTGCTCTCTGGCGTCTTGCGTGATCCCCTCAGTGGGCAAGCCCGGCAAACACCGCTGCGCCTTAAACTCAGCCCTCAACAAGAAGGCAATACCTATTTGCTGCCGATCCACCCGGCCCAAGATGGCAGCTGGCAGGTCAAGCTGCCCGAACTGAATTCAGGCCAATGGTTGTTTTCACTCAGTACCCACGATGGGCACGCCCTGATCGAAGAACAGACCCTGCGGGTTGAGACTCCCTTACGCATTCAGTTGATTCCAGACCGCCACAGCCTGCATCCTGGTGAAACACTCTGGGTCATGGCCCATTTGGCCAGGGGAGAACAGGCCCTTGAAAAAATCCCACTGGAATTTCAACTGCATTCTGGCCGACGTCTGCTCAGCCGCCAAACAGCGCTCAGTGATGACTGGGGGCAAGCCCAAACCCGTTTTCAGATCCCCAGCCATTGGCCCCCAGGCAGCTATCGTTTAGAGCTCAAGGCTGGCAGCCGCCCGCTGGCCAACCAAACGCTCAAAATCAGTGCGCCCCTCCCTTCATCTATAGAAAAAGCTCCTGATGCACTCGAAATACAAGCACTCTATCCCTATCTCTTAAAAGGACAGGAACAGGAATTGCTGCTGCGTCTGCGCAATGGCAAAGGAGAATCTGTTCCCTCAGGTTGGGTGCGTTATCAAGGCCAAGATCTGCCCCAACAGGGCGATTATCTCAAACTAAAACTCAAGGCCCTCGAAACCCAAACAGAACCAGAACTCACCGCTGGCGACGCCCAAGGGCACTTACAGCGCCTGCGTTTGCCCTTAAACTTTCTAAAACAGGGCATTAACTTGCAACCCCAGCTCGACGCAGAGGGCCATCTCAGCAATCAATGGCTGGTCTACAGTAAACAAAACGACGTTTTAACGTATACTGTCGGCCAAGGGCAGGAAATTCTGGTCCAGGGACAAAAAACACTCAAGCCAGGGGCCAATCTGCTTCAACTGCCCGAAGCACCCAATCAGGCCCCTCAGTGGCTCTTGGTGTATCTGCGCAGTGAAAGCGCGCCCCTTTGGTTACAGATTTCCGCACAAAACGGAAAACAGGTTCTCAAGCTGAACCCCTCAACACCAGATGCGCTCAGTGCGCTTCAGATTGAAGTGCCAAAACGCAAGGAGCTCGTCCCCCCCCTTCAGGTCAACAGTGTGCTGATGCAGGAAAAAGTCCAAGGCACTCCTCTCTTCGTTCCTTCCACCCTGCCCAAAAACCGATTGCTTCTGCCCCAGTCCCCCCAAAGACTCACCCCCCTGCTTTATTGGGGGGCCAGCCTGTTTTATGTCTTGATGTTGCTCTTGGCCCAAGCCCCTCTGCTTTGGCTGCTCTGGAAACTCACCCTTTTGCACACTCAACAGAGCACCATTCCCGTCCCATCTTCAGAGCAAATGAAACGTCTGCGCCAAGGATTTTTACTCCTACAAGGTTTTCAAAGCCTCTTGTTCTTCTGTCTTTTGCTGGCTTGGATGATTGGCTTACAGATTTTGAATCTGCCACTCAGTCTGCCCTGTGTCCTCGTACAACTGGCCCTGCTGATCCTCACGTTCTTTCTCAGCCGGGGATGGCGTGCCGAATGGAAAGGCCGTCTGAAAACCGTGCCGCTTGGGCTGATCCTGTGGGGGGGCAGTCATCTCCTCTTGAGTTGGTCTGTACAGATTTACCAACCCGTATTTTTGCCTGCCCTGTGGCTACTTCTCAGTCTGAATCTCTGGCTTTTGACCTTGGCCCTGCGCCGGGTTTTTCTGCCGGAACGCACACGACCAGAAGATCTCCGCCAGGGTTGGCTTTTAAGCCTCTTACTTGTCTTCAGTCTGCTCAATCCGGGGTTACAAACAGCTGGCAAGGGCCTCTTTTTTAAAGCCCTGGAACCAGAGACTGCTGGCCAAGACAGCATCAGGCAAAGTTCTGCCCTTGATTTCAGCCAAAGCTGGCCCATTCAGGTTCAGCAAACCCATCTTGAAAAATTACCTGACACCCTGAAACTGCTTCCCACCTATCAAGCAGGTTCCAGTCGTATTCACGTCTACCTACAGGACCAGAGTGGACATCAGCTTCATTTGAACCAGGCCTTCAAAATTCAGGGTGCAGTGATTCCGACGCTTCAGGCGCCCAGCTATGCCTTGGCAGGAGATCGCTTAAAACTGGGGCTGCTTTTTAGAAACGAAACCCACCAGCCCCAAAGCCTACGCTACCGTTTTGACGGATTGAATTGGCAGGAACTCAGTCTGCAGGCAGGTAAAGCCCAACAAATCTGGCAGGATTATACCTGTCACCGCAGTGGACTGCAAATTCTCTCTTTGGAACAGGAATGGAAAGGCCGTCGGGTGCAAAGGGAAGAACCGCTCTATGTTCAGGCCCCGGAATGGGAACGCAGCCATGCCCAACTGAATTTTCAGTTAGAAGCACCTGTCAGTAGCCAGCTCGTCACAGGGGAAGAGGTTCCTGTTTTGGTACAACTCTCTCAGACCAGCGCCAAAGCCCAACCGCTGGGGTTGCAATTGGGAATTCCCAGTGGCTATTTGCCCTTGTTGGATACCCTCAACGATCGCCAGGTCGGACGTTGGATAGACTCTGTCCAGCAGGCACCTGGGTATATCAATATCATGACCAAAGCTCTGCCTCCCGGAGAAACCCTCTCTTTTCATTACAAATTGCGGGCGCAAACCCCAGGTACAGTGAAAATGCCTGCGGCACAACTCTTCTTTTTGGAAAATCCGCAAAACCGCAAGGTCTTCACCCAAACCCCGGTTTTTGACTCGCAGTAAAAAAACACTTTTTTTCTGCATCATCATGGCGTCAGATCCACAGCATTTCTGGCTATAATCAGAATAACCAGTTCTGTGCAGATAAAGGAGCTATTCCCCGTGGGAAATATTAACAACCTCAGATCCAGCCCCCCTCCTTCCCGAATTCCGGGTGAGCGGGTTTCTCAAGCAGCCCAAAAGGCGCAAAATGTAGAAAATCTTAAAAATCAACTCAAAGTCGGAGCAGCTGCCGCAGGTATCGGTGCCGCTGCCGTTGCAGGCATGACCTCAGGCCCTGCGACAGGCGCCATGATCGGTGGCATGCTTGGCGCAGCAGCCGGTGCAATCCTGACTCTTCCCAATAATAAAACCTATACAATTCAAGCTGGCGACAATCTGACCTCGATTGCCAAACAACACTTGGGGCCAGAAGCTACCGCCCATCAAATCGAAAAGTTTATCAATAAAACCTTGGATCTGAACGAGGATCTGATCGACAATCCTCACCAAATCTATAAAGGTGATACGATTGCTGTCCCCGCAGGTCCTGCTCAGGGACAAGCTCAAAATATCGCACCCTTTCTGGATTGAGGTAAAAAATCATGGTTGACGGCATCCGTAGAACCGGCTCACTCGCCCCCAGCACCTCTGTTCGCCCTCCTTCCCGGCCTGTACAACAGGGCCAAACTTTGGAAGGCCCCATGCAAATGCCCGCTTCTTCTGCACAGCTGAATTATTCTGCCGACGTGAATAAAACAGGCCGTTTTGCTGTCCATGGCTCAGCCGCCACCGAACTTCGTTTCCCAGAACGTTCGGCAGCAGATCCTGTCACCAAAGAAACCCTGATGGGTGCGATTGCAGCAGACAATGGCCCCGGGGGGTTGGCCAGCAAACTTAGCAATTCTAAAAATCGGGCCACCTTTGAAAAAATCGCCGAAACCTGTATCAAAGTGGGGGAAAAAGAAAATGTCGACCCGCGCATTCTCTTTGCCATGGCCATGCAGGAATCGGATTGTGGCTTAAATACAAAGCACAGCAGCAGCGCCCAGGGAATTACGGGCATGAAGCCCAGTTCAGCCCCCAACCGCTCAGCCCGCACCCAATTGGGCAATTACGAAGTCTGCCTGACACAAACCGCGCGTTACCTCAAAGGCCAGTTGGTCAGAGAACTGAACGCCAAGGGACACAGTTCTGTCAGTGCAGCAGATGTGGCTCCTGGCGCAAACAATAACGATACGGCTAAACTCTTGTTTTCCTATCGCTTTGGCGCAGGTGCCCTGAATCAAAAACTGCGTAAAAATACGGTTGAAGGTCTGGTTAGACACAGCGACTATTCCAATGTCTTCAGACATATGAACGATATGGGCCTGCCCAGAAGTTAAGCCTGTTATAAGCCAAAAGCCAGCGTTTAAAACGCTGGCTTTTTTCATTTGTACACGGCCTGCTTCAGTGATGCCCGGGCTGACTGCATTTACAGGCTTGTTTCTGGCCTGACAAACCCAAATTTTTCAAAGCAGAAGCTGCATCTGCCCCTTTGGTTCGGGCCACAATCCAAGCAGAAAGCAGCGGATCCTGAGCGCCGGTGCGCGCTACACCCGGTTCAAGCATGCGTTCGACAAAATCATAGAGACGGGGATTGGTTGTTTTTAAATGCTCACGCTCACTAAAATTCCCCTGGTAATCCTGCTGCAAATAGGCTTCAACGCCTTCAGCCAAAAACTCCATATGATTGGTACGGGAATAATCTGAAATAAAACCTGAATTGGATTCCTGGGCCATGGAATAAATCGCCCAAATTTCCAATTGCTCAGCACTGCTGAGAAAATAGCTGTGCAGAACATGCCCCATTTCATGGGCAAAAGTATCGGGCGACGAATCGTTGAACATGCCGCCCACATCCAGAGCCGTAGGCTCTTTGCGCAAACGGTTGACCCCTTCCATCACCCCCATGGTTAAAACCTGCATGCCTTTGCGAATCAAACCATCTTGTTTCAGCACCGATTGAACAGGAGAAGAAAACACAATACCTGAATAATCAGTGGCTGCTGTCGTTCCCCGTACACCGGCAGGAATGGGCTGCCAGCGGGGGCTCTCATGCGGGGGAATAAAAAAGAATTGAAAACCTGCGCCATATTGGGGATTGTCTACTTGTTGCAGACGGGTCATAAAATCTGGATATTTTTTCAGAATCAATTCGAGCTTGTTGAGAACTCCCTTTTGCGTGGAGCCAGGCAGGATATCAAAATTGCGGTAGATATTCTGAAAATCAGCTGAGCGCTGCAAATTTTGCTGAGACGGGGTTAAATCCTGGGTTTTGAGACCTGCCAGCTCATCCATGGGCTCAATCAGACGAATCGTCGAGAGGCCAAAAGCCGAACGCATCGATAAATTCAGACGATCGGTACTCTGATAGGGATTGACCTCAGGGCTCTGTTTTGGTTTGGCTTGTGCAGGCGCTGTCTCCAGCCCCACCCATTGCATCACCTGACTCAAACTTTGTACAGACGGCATGCTCTTCTCAACCTCATAAACTCCGGCCTCCAAAGGCGCGTATAAAAGTTATCGCAACGTAAAGAGAGAACCTGCTGCACTTCATAAAATATTAAATCAGATATAACCTTATATTAAACTTTTTGTTTTTTCCCAGTGTAAACCCTCAAGTTAAACGCCAGAGCAGACTGGATATGGTACAAACATATAGGCCTCTGCGCTCAAAGCACGTTCGCTGAAAGAGAAACCTATGTCTACACCCTTCATCATTACCAAGGCCTCTGGAGAAAGCGAAACCTTCTCCCTTGAAAAGCTGCGCCACTCTCTGCTTAAAAGCGGTGCATCCCCTGAAACAACCGAAGATATTATCGAAGAATTGGAGCGAGATTTTTACAGTGGCATGCGCTCCCGCACCCTGTATAAAAAAGCCTTCAGCCTGTTGCGACGCCGCTATAAGGCCCAAGCTGCACGTTACCAACTCAAAAAAGCGATCATGGAACTGGGCCCCTCTGGCTACCCCTTTGAAAATTTCGTGGGGGAAATTTTCAAGGCCCAGGGCTATACCGTTGAAGTAGGCGTGATTCTTCAGGGGCATTGTGTACGCCATGAGGTAGACGTGGTTGCTGAAAACGAGACAGAACGCATTCTGGTAGAGTGCAAATACCGCAATACACCGGGTTTTAAATGCGATGTCAAAATTCCCCTGTATGTGCATTCACGCTTTCAGGATATTGAAAAAGAATGGCGCAAGCTCCCTGGCAACCACCACAAAAAGATCCAGGGTTGGGTGGCCACCAATGCCCGCTTTTCTGGAGACGCCATTCAATACGGAGAATGTGTGGGGCTTCAGCTTTTGGGTTGGGATTATCCACAAAGCCGCAGTTTGCGCAAATGGATTGACGAAGATCGACTCTATCCTCTCACAGCCCTGACAACCCTGAGCAAATCAGAAAAACAAAGATTGCTGGAAAAGGATTATATTTTGGCCAGTGAGTTAGTCAGCAGCCCGCATTGTCTGGAGATTCTCAATCTCACGGCTCGGCGTAAACACCAAATTCAGAATGAAGTCCGTCAGCTCTGCGGGAACGGTGACTAACGTCGGGCCTGATTACGACCCGCGTTAAGATGATTCCAGAGTACAATGGCAGCCACTTCTACCTGCACAGCACCTAAACCCGCATGATGCGCGCCGTAATCTTTTAAAAGGGTCAGTCTTTCAAGGTGGGCCCGTGCCAATTCCGTATGGTGCTCCAGATAATCAAGGGCCACTTTAATTTCTCGGGCTTGATCTGAATATAATTGGCGCACGATTTCTTCTTCGGTGGGCTCGCTATTTTCGGTGGGCTCGCTGTGCATACGCATGCTTTCTCTCGGATTGGTATCTTCTATTGTAGAGTAAATTTTGCAATTATTACAGGGGACAGTTTTGTATATACTGTGAGAGAAGGCTTTAAGCGTTCACCGGGGCCAACGCAAATCTGGGAACAAAATTCGTTTTTTGCACGTCCCCCCTTACAAATCTAATCTGGAGTTTTTTACCATGAAACATCTTTTCTCAGCTTTAATCCTGACGGGTCTGACCAGTTCCCTGCTAAGCAGTTGTATTGATCCTGCCATCGCCAATCTGATCAATCGGGCCAATCAAACCCTTGAACAGAAAAAAACAGCCACCCCCAGCCCATCCAGCTCTCCTACCAGCAGCAGCTCTGGCTCGGTTTCCCTGGATTTAAATATCGATGCCGCTGCCGCCGCCAGCCTCGAAGGCATGAAAGCCAGCAATTGCAGTCAGGAAGGCAGTATTAAATCCGCAACAGGCCCAGCCACCTCTGTCGATTTCAAAAATGAAAGCAGTGCCGATATCAGCATTTATTGGCTGAATGCCCAAGGCAAGCGTGTGCTGTATAAAAAGCTCTCCGCTGGCAGCGACTATACCCAATCCACCTATGTAACACACCCCTGGCTGATTACCAATGCTCAGGGCAATTGCATTGGCATTTATACTCCTGAATCCAGCAGCAAAAGCAATCTCAAAATCACCTCTCAGGGCAGCAGTGCTTCTGGCAGTACAAGCAGCAGCGCAAATGTTTCAGCGGGCAGCTCTGTAACAGGCACGCCTACACCTGAACGTGTACAACAGGCCATTACCTGCCTCAAGGCCAAGGGCGATACGACCAACGCCACCGCTTTGACCGGACTGCTGAATCTCTATACCAGCATGTCTAAAGTCGTTGGTGCAGATGTCGCTGCCAAGGGTTATCTCAGCGGAACCACTAGCGTAATCAACAAAACAGGCTGTTAAGCCCAAGCCCCCTGGTATTATGCCAGGGGGCTTTTATAATAAGCCAGGTATTTTGAGACGGTGGACTTAATTCCGTGAACCTGGAATAATTTTCAGCTTCAGGGTCTGGCCCGCACGTACAATCACCACTTCTGTTTCTTGGCCAATTTTGAGGGTATCTATCGCATAGGTATAATCGTAAATATTCTCGATTTTACGTCCCCCCAGCATCACAATCACGTCCCCGGCTTTCAAACCTGCTTTTTCAGCCGGTCCCCCACTGCTCACACCCGACAGCTTGAGCCCTTTGATATCGCCACTGGCATAATCGGGAATACTGCCAAGATAAACCCGCAGCCCCCCTCTGTTTTCCTGACCTTCAGGCTTTTTCATGGAAATATAATCGAGTTTGAGATCTTTGCGGGCAATTTCAGCCCCAATTCTTCCCAATAAATCTACTACCTGTTGCGTGCCGGGGTAGTTGATTTTCTCCGCCGTATCGCGTGGGGTATGGTAATCGGCATGGGCTCCGGTAAAGGCGCTCAGAATGGGAATGCCCTTGAGATAAAAAGAAGTGGCGTCGGTGGGCAGATAGCTTGTCTGCTGGGTCACCAGCGGCAGACCCAGCATCAGATTATTGCGTTCCAAGAGCCCAGGCCAAACCGAGCTGGAGCCCACGCCCTGAAGCACCAAAGCTTTTTCAAGACGGCCCACCATGTCCATATTCAGATAGGCTGAAAATTTTTCAAGCTGGGTTTTCGACAGGTTTTCCACATAGTGATTGGAACCCAAAAGCCCCAATTCTTCGCCTGACCAGAGCGCAAAAACCAGATCCTGTGGCAGTGTTTTTCCCTGCTGGGCCTGATCGGCAAAGTATTCAGCCAGCTCCAGAACACCCGCTGAACCCGATGCATTGTCATCGGCTCCCGCATGAATCTTGCCCTTATCATCGCCGCTGGCCAAAGAAGACTGGCCTTCGCCATGCCCAAGGTGGTCGAGGTGTGCCCCGATCATCAACTGGTGTGCCCCCTTACCCGAACCCGGCAGACGCGCCAGAATATTGCGGCTGGTTTTCTTTTCTTTGCTGATTTCAACTTCCGCGCTCAGTTTCAAACCGGGCAGCGCAAAGCCCTGCATCCACTCCCCTGAATCGAGTTGATCCTGAAGACTTTTTAAACTTTTGCCGCTGGCTTTGAGCCAATGTGCGGCCAAGGCATCGCTGACCGTCAGCACCCCCAGTGACATGCTGCCCACCGAAGCTCCTGCTTCAAAAGAAACCAACTGCTCTTTAACCTGGCTATTGGGGCCACTGACCACAATCAGCCCCCGAGCCCCCTTTTCACGGGCCACCATGGCCTTATAGCGCAAGCCCGAAAAACGAGAAAGATACTGACGGCGTTCTGGGGTTACCTGCTCAGGCAAAAAACGGAAGACCAAAACCCATTTGTCTTTGAGATCCAAATGCACATAGGAGTCATAGCCCGGCTGGCCCTGACTTTCAGGTGCTACCAGACCATAGCCCCCAAAAACCACCTCAGCTTCAGCCAGCTTGCCGGTCTGAGAAAAGGGCAAGGGCCGCCATTCCTGGTTTAAAGCATAGGCCTTCTGGCCTGGTGCCTGCAATTGGTTTTGCTTGCCCAAGGAAACCCCTGCGGTGAATTCAAAGCTTTGAAACCAAGAGCCCTGATCTCCGGCGGGTTCAAGCCCCAGACGCTTAAAAACCTCTGCCACATATTCAGCGGCTTTGGCTTCTCCGCGACTGCCGGTTAAACGGCCTTCGGTGGCGGGATCTGCCAGAAATGAAATGCGCTTTTTTAAATCCTCAGCCGCAATTGCAGGCTGGGTGGCGAAGGCCTCTCCCCTGGCGATGCCCATGCCCGCCTGGGAAGGAGCTGAAGCAGCTTTCTCCGCCCCCAGCCCCAAGGCCTGACGGGCAGAAGCATCGTTCCAATCGGCCATAAAGAGCTGTGATTGCTTCTTGTCAGTGCGGCCACTGGTCCAGAGCAATTTCTTACCATCGGGTGAAAAAACCGGCAAGCCATCAAAGCCCTCGGTCGAGGTCACGCGCACAGGCGCATGCTGTCCTTCGGCATCGATCAGATAGAGTTCAAAATTGGCGAATCCCTGCTGGTTGGTGGCAAAGATCAAATAATCACCACTGGGGTGATAATAGGGCGCCCAGGACAGCACCCCCATTTTGGTGATTTGTTGGATGCCACTGCCATCGCGGTTCATGCTGAAAATTTCAGCCGTATCCCCGTGTTCAGAAAAGCGTCGCCAGACAATTTTCTTGCCATCGGCACTGAAGAAGGGGCCACCGTCATAACCGGGGCTGTGTGTCAATTGGCGCACGTTGGAGCCATCACTGTTCATGATATACAGCTCCATAAAAAAGGCGGGGTCCTGCTCCAAACGCTTGCTTTCAGCTTCAGACAGCTTGTGCTGATAGGCACTGCGGTTGGAGGCAAAGACAATTTCTTTGCCATCGGGAGAATAGGCCCCTTCGGCATCATAGCCCAGGCTGTGGGTTAAATTGACATAGTTCCCCCCAGAAATATCCGCCTGGTAGATCTCATAATGCGGGTCATAATCCCAGCTATAGCGCTTGGTCTTGCCTGAGGCTCGGAATTCCAGCTCTGCTTTTTGCTTTTTGAGCGCCTCGGGGTCATCCTGGGTAGAAGCAAAGAGCACCTGTTTACCATTGGGGTGAATCCAGCCACAGGTTGTTTTGCCCTGCCCAGGAGAAACACGCTGGGTTTCTCCTGTTTGAAAATCGAGCACATACATCTGAAAAAAGGGATTGTCGGCATCGCGCTCGCTCTGAAAAATCAGCTTTTGACCATCTGCGCTGAAATAGCCTTCGCCTGAGCGTTTGCCTGAAAACATCAATTGACGGGTATTTTTTAAGAATTGGCTTTCAGCCTCAGAAACCGCTGGCGAAGCCGCCCAGGTGGCGGGAGCAGCCAAAAGCAGACTGAGTGCGGTCGTAAGAATATATTTGTTCATTTTTGTGTCCTGTTAGGGGTGCAGATCTTTCTGCATTGTAAAACGGGATCCAAGCAGAACCCAAGCAAAAGGACAAGCCCACCCTGAGAATCCACAAAACACAAAAATCCCCCCTGCAAACCAGGGGGGATTTTAAAACCCAGAACCTTAGGCCCGTGTTTGAACAATCGCGTGCTGCCAGCCCTGCATCAGAGCCTGGGCTTTTTCAGCTGAAATCTGGGCCTCAAAGCGGCGTTCCAATTGCCAATTGGTTTGAATCGCCTGGGGAGTTTCCCAATAGCCCACCGCCAAACCGGCCAGATAGGCCGCTCCCAAGGCCGTGGTTTCGGTCACGACAGGACGCTCAACCGGCAATTGCAGTAGATCGGCCTGAAACTGCATCAAAAACTGATTGGCCGTCGCTCCCCCATCCACCCGCAGAACCTTAAGCGGTTCATGGGCATCGGCCTGCATCGCGCTGAGCAGATCCGCACTCTGGTAGGCAATCGACTCCAGGGCGGCACGTGCAATATGCTTGCGGTTACTGCCCCGTGTCAGGCCCGTGAGCGAGCCCCGCGCAGCAGAATCCCAATGGGGTGCACCCAAGCCCACAAAAGCCGGCACCAGATAAACACCCCCGGTATCTTCAACTTGCGAAGCCAGGGTTTCACTCTCAGCAGCAGTCTCAATGATCTGCAATTCATCGCGCAGCCACTGAATCACAGCCCCAGCAACAAAGACACTGCCTTCCAGGGCATAGGTCACCTGATCTCCCAATTGCCAGGCGATTGTGGTCAACAAACCCGCATTCGAGCGAACGGGCTTCTCGCCTGTATTCATAAGCATAAAACAGCCCGTACCATAGGTATTTTTGGCTGTGCCGGGCTCAAAACAGCCCTGACCGAAAAGTGCAGCCTGCTGATCGCCCGCCATGCCCGCAATCGGAATTTCCACCCCCTCAAAGAGGGCCGGAGCGGTCTTGCCAAAGACACCACTGGAGGGTTTGACCTCGGGCAAAAGTGCAGCGGGAATGCCCAAAATTTCAAGCAACTCAGCATCCCAGCGACCTTCACGAATATTGTAAAGCAGGGTTCGGCTGGCATTGGAGGGTTCAGTGGCATGCACCGCGCCCCCCGTCAGCTGATAGAGCAGCCAGCTGTCGATCGTACCGGCCAGCAGTTCGCCCTGCTCAGCCCGCTGCCGCCATTCAGGATGGCTATCCAATAACCACTTGAGTTTGGTGCCTGAGAAATAGGCATCGAGCACCAGGCCTGTTTTTTCTCGAAACAGGGGTTCAAGCCCTTGGGCTTTGAGGGTTTCGCAAATTTCAGCAGAACGGCGGCACTGCCAGACAATCGCATGGTGCAAGGGTTTGCCCGTGGCCTTTTCCCAAAGCACAAGGGTTTCGCGTTGGTTGGTCACCCCAATGGCTGCCACCTGTTGAGGGGAGACCCTTGTTTTTTGTAAAACTTCACGGGCTACGGCCAGCTGGGTTTGCCAGATTTCATCGGCATCGTGTTCAACCCAGCCAGGCTGGGGGTAAATCTGACGAAACTCCTGCTGGGCCAATCCGTGGATTTGACCGGCCTGATCAAAGAGAATCGCGCGGGACGAAGTGGTTCCCTGATCCAGGGCTAAAACAAAACGGGCTTGCGACATAGAGGCCTCCGCTGACAGAGATGGATACCATTATAGCGGAGTCTGAAAGAGAGTGTTGGGCGCTCAAATCTAATTTATTACAAAGTTACACAAGCAAAAACTTTTGACTGAATTTAAGACAATTAAAATACAAAAAAACAAAAAAAATGAGTCACCATCACGGTTTTATACCTATCTTGGTGAAGATTCAAACTTTGACAATGTGTAAATCATGAACTTAATTATTATTTCATTTTCATAATTTATCGCTGTTTTTCAGATAGATTAAAGGACAGAAAAGCGCATTTCGGGAGAGAATTTAAATTGCAACCCCAAACGATGATTCTTATACTTTTCTTTTTGCTCACTCTTTTGGGTTGTCAAACCCCTACCCCCACACACTCTGCAGCCCCAAAAACAGAACCAGCAAAAATCAAGCCTGTTTCTGAGACTGGGTTGTATCCCATCGATACCCAATTGGGTCAAGAGCCCCAAGGTGTTTTAGCAGGTGAAGAAGATCGTAGCTTGAAAAACTTCATCAGGCCAGTGCATTGGTGATTTTAGAAAAATGGAAACTAAAGTAATGACGACTCATCAACCTTATCTTGCTTTGACAGAAATAGGCTTTGATAAAGACTGGTCTATGTGCTTAAATGACTTACCTTTTACAGGAACAGCCATTGAATGGGATGACGAAGAAGCTGAAGAAGAAGATGGAGCAATCTTTCGGCATATTCAGGTAATCAATGGAGAAGCCGTAAAACTGCTTCTGTATAATTATAAAGGTGTGTTAATCGAGGAACACGATGCCCCTTTTTTGATAGATGAAACCTATTTTAACCCTTTTCAATTTGGCTCCTTTCGCAAAAAATGGTATGAAACAGGAGAGCCCAAAGAAATATTGGCTCCAGTTCAATCCAGTGAAGCGATCAATATTTCAATACAAAAAGGCGGATTAAAAAAACAAGACCTTGATCCATTTGACATAATATACATCGAATTTTATAAAAACTCACAATTAAAGCAACTGATCCTAAAAAATTATATACGTATGCATTCATATGAAAAAGAAAATATAAAAAAATTTCTTTTTCATATCCAAAGTTTCGATTTCTTTGGCCCACAATACTCAATCAAACAGATAAAAGAATGGTATGAAACAGGGCAGCTAAAATCTGAAAAAATTGAAGAATATAGCTATCTGGTATGGGAACGTCAATTTTCTGAAAATGGCGAATTGCTCTCTGAATACCAGATAGATCCTCAAAGTGAAACTTATCAAACCATTCAAAATCTTAAAGAAAACAAAATAGATTATATTTTTTCTGATCTTGAAAACTATTTCGGTATTCTTCGCCATAAATTAAACGGAGACAAAGGTCTTTACTATTATAAAGACCAACCATTTAGTGGTTTTGATCTTGAAATACAGAGTAACTATCAAACCCGAATTCAGTACATGAATGGCGTAAAGCAAGGTTATCAAGGATTTATTGATAATAAATATGAGTCAATAACACATGCAGCTACGAAAGCTCAATCTTATTATGTGTTTGAACTATCTACAAATTTCAAATCCAAATATCTCTTCACTGAAAAATATGAATTTGGCATCTTGCTCTATCGCCATCACAGAGATAAGCAGGGAGTTTGGCTTGAAAACTTTGAACTCTCTCCAGACTCACCTGATTATCAACGTCTTGAACGCTACCGGCAATGGAAGCGGTTTGAAGCCTCTTTTGCAAGCCACTCTACCGCTCAGCCAAACACAGAGCAGAATAGCAGCCCCCTGACACACCGACAAATCTTTTTAGAACAGGTAGAATTTACCCAAGAAAACTTGTTTTATTTTAATGGAGAAGCCTTTACAGGAACCGTTGTTGAAAACATGGAGCCTGAATTGGCTTTTACAACCCAAAACCAAGAAAAAGAATTCTTCCGACACTACAAAATTGAAAAAGGAAAGGTCAAATCTGTAAAAACCTTTAACCTGATGGGAGTAGTTTTATCTGAAAAATGGAATGTCTTTGTATCGGGTATCCACAATCAGAAACCCCATCTATTTGCCCTTTCAAGTTTAATACGCAATGCTTCTGGAATGCTCATTTTTCTAACTTTTTCGATCATTGATGCCATAGATCTGCCTAAAAATGAATTTGTCAGAGAAACCGTACAAAACTATCCCTTTGATCTCTATGACCGTGTCGAGTTGCGCTTTGGTGAAAAGGGGAAATTGGAATTTGAAACACTGTCAAAATCAGCCCCTTATCTCTATGATTTTGATGGGCCAGCCTCGCAAAAAATCAAGGTCTTCAGCGGGTATGGACACCAAGCCTTCGATCTACCTGTGCCCTATCATTCTTTCAAAAGCTGGTTTCCCAATGGGCAGTTAAGAACTGAGTCCATCAAAAAATATAATGTCTGTCTTTTAGAGCGCTCCTTTGATGAAAAGGGGCAACTGATCGCAGAAAAAAAATTAGACCCAGAAAGCCATCAAAACCTGTATATTCAACAAATGCAAGCCGATGAAATGCCGTTTATTTTTCCTAAAACATATCTTTTAGTGGATATTCCAATAACCAACTTGGTTTTTCACAAAAATATCTGCTACCATCAAGGCGAGCCTTTTAGAGTCATCCAGAAAATAAATTTCAAAAGCCTGAGAGTCAGTTTTGTTGCGGT
>PFGG01000019.1 GCA_002783405.1 bacterium (Candidatus Blackallbacteria) CG13_big_fil_rev_8_21_14_2_50_49_14
ATTCTGGTTATTGATGAGATCTACCCTTTATGGGTACACCAAGAAATTCAAGCCCCATGCCCAGCATATTGAAGGTCTCTGGGGTATTTCAAAACGGTCTCCTCAACAAAAATACTTCATTGGAAGATTTCATGCGATGTGTGGCTGCTTAATTCTCCGAAACAACAGTTAATAGACTAACACTTATTATGACTTAATACAAATTAGAGCAAAAATAAAATTCTTTTTCTTTTATAAATTAATATTTTTATTTAATTATTTAATTTTATTCAAAATAATTTCAATAATTGCATTACAATTAATAGAGAAGGCGACTTCGAAATTTTTGCAAATGATTTCCTCTTCTTACTCAGTTGCCATTGGAAACTGAGTAAATTCTCCTAAAGCTGAAGCTGACAGATTCATTTTTACTCTCAAGTGCAATCCAATCTTGAATCAATCTGGCAGTGAATGGCAGCTAGAAAGCACAGATACCATTCAATTATTATCATCAACTTTGAAAGCTTTGAAGGCCCGGAAAGGTGCTTTAAGTTCTCAGGTACGAACACCTTATTTACGGGCCGAATTATTCAGTCTCGAACAATTAACCCGACATGCTCACACATTGGCAAACCTCCATCTCAGAACAAAAGAACACAGCCCAAATCCCCTTTTGTCTCAATTGGAATTCAATGAACAACAGCTCAATGCCTTTATCCACGAAGTGCTCCAGATCCAACCGGGCAAACGCATCACTTCAGCATCTGAGTGGCTCTTGGACAATTTTTATCTGATCGAGGAGCAGATTCAAATTACCAAAAGACATTTGCCCAAAGGCTATAGTCAAGAGTTGCCTGTCCTTTTAGAGGGGGCTTCTGCTGGTCTTCCACGCGTCTATGCTCTTGTACTTGAATATATTTCCCATGTCGATGCTCAAATTGATTCGGAGCCATTGAGTGCTTTTGTTGCTGCTTATCAAAGTATCAGACCTTTGAATTTGGGCGAATTATGGGCGATTCCGATTATGTTGCGCTTGGGATTGATTGAAAATCTGCAGCGGATTACCACACGTTTGCGTCTGGCCCGCAAAGATTATAATCTGGCAAAAATGTGGGTGCAGCGGCTTCAAGAGATGGCGACGAAGAATCCCTCTTATTTGGTGGTCGTGGTTGCAGAAATGGCAAAATCCGACTTGCCTTTATCCAGTGCTTTTGTTGCTGAATTTTCACAGCGTCTGTCGCGATACAGTCCTGAATTACATATTGCCCGCACCTGGCTTGAGCAATGGCTTTTGGTTCATGGTTTGTCGATTGAACAATTGGTGCAAATCGAAAATCAGAACCAGGCTGCTGAACAGGTATCTGTCAGTCACAGTATTACCAGTTTGCGGCTTTTGAATACTTTAAATTGGAAAGATTTTGTCGAAAACCTCAGTCAGGTAGAAGCTATTTTGCGCTCAGATCCTGCCGGTGTTTATGCCAAGATGGATTTTGCGACCCGCGACCGCTATCGCAATGCTGTCGAATTTTTTGCAAAACACAGTCCCTATTCAGAAGCAGATATCGCTCAAAAAGCAATTGCCTTGACAACAAAGAGTGTCCAACACAAAGGCGAGCAAGATCGAAAATCCCATGTGGGCTTTTATTTAATCGACAAAGGTCGCACCCTGCTGGGTCAAAAGGCAAATGTAAAGTGGCCCTGGATTTCAAAACTTGAACACACTGTCCTGCAATTTCCACTCCTGTTTTATACCGGTGGCATCGTCTTGACCACCGGCTTAAGCACCGGCTTGTTTTTAGGGCAGATTGGGTTATTTGAGCTCCCTGTCTGGAAATGGTTGCTGATGGGTTTGGTTTTTTTGATCTGTTCCAGTCAATTGGCTGTGGGCTTTATGAATTGGTTTTCGATGATATTGGTCAAGCCTCATCTTTTGCCCCGCCTTGACTTTAAAAAAGGAATTGTCCCAGAATGTCGCACCATCGTGGCGGTGCCCACTTTACTCACCAGCGCGCAGGGGATTGAAAACTTACTTGAGAATTTAGAAATTCACCATCTTTCCAACCGCGATGCCTACCTGCATTTTGCCCTGCTGACAGATTTTGCTGATGCCGCTAGTGAAATTGTGCCCAGTGATTTGGCCTTGCTTGAGCAGGTCAGTGAGGGAGTCAAAAACTTGAATAGCAAATATCAAGGAGAGGGTCAGACCCGTTTTTTCTTGTTTCATCGTCCACGGCGTTGGAATGCCAAAGAAAACAAGTGGATGGGTTATGAACGCAAACGGGGCAAACTGTCTGAATTTAATGCGCTTCTGCGTGGGGATAAACAAGTCTATTTTTCTGAAACAGTGGGAGATATTCAGCTCTTACAAGAGGTCAAATATGTGATCACCCTCGATACCGATACCCAGCTCCCCCGCGATGCTGCCCGCCAATTGGTGGGGACCATGGCCCATGTTTTAAACCACCCTGTCTTTGATCTTAAGCATGGCATTGTGTCTGAAGGGTATAGCATTTTGCAACCCCGTATGGGTGTCAGTTTGCCCAGTGCCCGACGCTCTTGGTTTTCACGCATATTTGCTGGAGATGCCGGTATTGATCCTTATACCCTGCAAGTCTCAGATGTTTACCAGGATGTTTTTCAAGAGGGTTCTTTTATTGGCAAAGGGATTTACAATGTAGATGCTTTTCAAAAGGCCTTAGAGGGACGCTTCCCAGAAAATACAATTCTGAGCCATGATTTATTAGAAGCCTGTCATGCCCGTTCAGCTCTGGTCAGCGACGTAGAGCTCTACGAGGCCTATCCCTCTCATTACAATGTGAATATGGATCGCCGTCATCGCTGGATACGCGGTGACTGGCAAATTACCCAATGGCTTTTACCCCGGGTACCCGGTTCTGACGTGCGCCGCATTGCCAACCCGCTTTCGCGGCTTTCACAATGGAAAATCTTAGATAATATCAGGCGCAGCTTGGTTCCGATTGCCCTGCTTTGTTTGCTGCTGGGGAGTTGGGGTTTCTTGCCTGAATATGCTACTCAAGGGGTTTTATGGGTACTTGTATTCGTTGTCATGCCTGGATTTCTCTCACTTTTAGTCAATAGTTTGAACAAACCCAGTGATTTGCTCTGGGGCATGCACTTTCAGCTTCTGGCCGGAAAATGGGGCGGGCAATTGAGTCAGAGTTTACTCACCCTCGCTTTTTTACCCTATGATGTCTTTGTCAGCCTGGATGCCATTAGTCGCAGTCTGTTGCGCCTGCTGATCACCCATAAACGCCTGCTTGAATGGCAGACTTCCAGTGATTCTGAACAAAAAAGCAGAACCCATTTGAGCTCTTTTTATACCAATATGTGGTTTGCTCCCGTACTGGCACTGTCAGCAGGTCTTTATCTTACGTTTTTGCCACAGCCATTGCCCCCGATTATTTTCTTGCCATTTTTGCTACTCTGGTTTGTTGCTCCTGTGCTGGCTTGGTGGATCAGTCAGCCTTTTGAAGCCGCAACGACAGCTCAATTAAGCCCAGAACAAATCTTGTTTTTAAGACGAACGGCCCGCAAAACCTGGGCCTTTTTTGAAACCTTTGTGACGGCAAAAGAAAACAATTTGCCCCCTGATAATTTTCAAGAAATCCCGACCCCGATCATTGCTTCAAGGACTTCACCCACAAATATGGGCTTGGCCCTCTTGGCCAACCTGGCGGCTCATGATTTTGGCTATCTGTCTTTGGCTGGACTGATTCAGCGTTCTCAGGCGGCATTTACAACGATGCTGCAATTGGAACGCTACCGTGGGCATTTCTACAATTGGTATGAGACCCGAACATTAAAACCCCTGCTGCCCCTGTATGTATCGAGTGTAGACAGTGGCAATCTGGCGGGTCATTTGCTGACCTTGGCTGCGGGGCTGAGGGAATTATCTGAACAAAGACCGTTTCAACTTCAGAATTTTGCCGGTTTAGAAGATACGGTTGCCGTTTTAAAAGCCTTGATACCAGAGGAGCACGCGCTGGCTGCGATCTCATCTTTGTTAAAGAGCGACCCTGTGAACCTCACTGCCGCGTTTCAATTATTGACCCAGGTGAAAGAAAAAATAAGCCAGATTGTCGTTGGGCAAAGTGATGTGAGTGAGAGTGCCCAAAATTGGTTGCTTACCTTAGCGGAAAACTGCCAGGCCCAATTAGATGAACTGCTGTATTTAACGCCCTGGTTGGCCTTGCCTTTTTTCAGTGATCCTTTTCAAATTCAGAGCTTGGCTTCAGAAAAAGAACTGATTTCAGAACTCAATAAACTAGAGCAGCCCCAATCATTGAACGCTTTGGCCCATTTAGACCAAACACTCTGCCCTCTGATAGAAGCTGCTTTGCAGAATTATAATCGTTCTCTTTCATCGGGCCAAGAACGTAAATCAGAACAAGCTTTGGCCCATAAACGTCTGACTGAAGTATTGGTTTGCGTTTACAGAGCCAGCAAACACGCCCAGCAATATTTGATTCACTTAGAAAAACTGGCCCAGGAAAGTGATGAGATGGCCCTGATGGATTTTGAGTTTTTGCTGGATACAGACAAAAATTTATTCTCAATCGGTTTCAATGTCAGTGAACACCGCACGGATGCCAGTTGTTATGATCTGCTGGCTTCAGAAGCGCGTTTATGTAGCTATATCGCGATTGCCTTGGGACAGGCCCCTCAGGACCATTGGTTTTCGATGAGTCGTTTGTTGATTGCTTCAAGGGCGAAACCGCTCTTGGTTTCTTGGAGTGGCTCGATGTTTGAATATCTGATGCCCATGCTGGTCATGCCCAATTATGAAAACACCCTGCTCGATCATACCTGTAAGCGTGCTGTAAGTGAGCAAATTTCATATGGCAACCTGCGCAAAGTACCTTGGGGTATTTCAGAGTCAGCATATAACCAAACCGATCAGCAGATGAATTACCAATACCGTGCTTTTGGCGTGCCTGGCCTGGGCTTGAAACGGGGCTTGGCTGAAGATCTGGTGATCGCACCCTATAGCAGTGTTTTGGCGCTTTTGGTAGAGCCTGTTCTGGCCTGTGACAATCTGCTGCGCCTGTCACATGACGGGCGCGAAGGGCCTTATGGCTTTTACGAAGCGATAGATTACACACCCTCCCGTTTGCCTCCTGGCGAAACCAGTGTCACAATCCGTTCCTTTATGGCCCATCATCAGGGCATGAGCTTGCTGGCTTTGGTCAATTTATTGCAAGACAATTCCATGCCCCGTCGCTTTATGGCTTGCCCAGCACTCAAAGCCACAGATCTACTTTTGCAAGAGCGGGTTCCCAGAACTGCAGCACGCGTTTTTCCGCAAGATCTTGTGCGCAAAACAGAGCATGCAAATGGAGGAGAATCCAGTGGCCTGATGCGCGTTTTTACCGATCCCAGTCCCCAATCTCCGAAGGTCCATCTTTTATCCAATGGTCGCTACCATGTCATGATTACCAGTTCTGGCGGTGGTTACAGTCGTTGGAATGAGCTGGCTTTGACCCGTTGGCGTGAAGATGCCACCCGTGATTGCTGGGGCAGTTTTGTCTATTTGCGTGATTTGGAAACGGGGGATTTTTGGTCAACAGCGCATCAACCTACCCTCTGTAAAACTAAAAACTACGAGGCTATTTTTACCCAGGCCCGCGCAGAGTTTCGCCATATCTATGCAGGGCTCAGTGTCCACACCGAAATTGCAGTTTCCCCCGAAGATGACGTAGAAATACGGCGGATTACGATTAATAACCGCTCTTCGCTTGAACGCAAGCTGGAATTTACCTCCTATGCTGAAGTTGTTTTGGCTCTGCCTGCAGCAGAAGCCGCTCACCCTGCTTTTAGCGGTCTTTTCATTCAGACCGAATTTGTGCCCGATTCTTCTGTGCTGCTTTGCACCCGCCGCGCCAGTTCTGCCGAGGAAGAATCTCCCTGGATGTTTCAGCTTTTATTGGCAAACGAAAATAATCACGACGGCCTTTCATATGAAACAGATCGCTCTCAATTTATTGGACGCGGAAGAACGCTTGAGGATCCAGAGGCCATGCATCGCAGCTCTGATTTATCCAATACGGTTGGCGCTGTTTTGGATCCCATTCTGGCTTTGCGCAATTCGGTCACGCTTTTGCCCGATGCAACGATCACCATCGATCTGATTATGGGAATCAGTGGCAGTCGCAAAGAAACCTTGGCTTTGGTCGAAAAATACCAAAGTGTGCGTATGGTTGAACGCATTTTTGATCTGGCCTGGACCCACAGCCAAGTGACCTTACACCATCTCAATGCCAGCGAGCGAGATACCCAGCTCTTTAACGATATGGCCAGTGCCTTGATCTATGCTGATTCCAATCGACGCGCCAGTGCCAGTCTGATTGCTAAGAACCTGCGGGGTCAAAGTGGGCTCTGGAGTTATGGCATATCTGGAGACGTTCCGCTGGTTGTGCTCTGTATTCATGAAGCAGAAAAACTGACGCTGATCAATCAAATGCTTCAGGCGCATGCTTACTGGCGGCTCAAGGGTTTGGTCGCTGAATTGTTGATCTTAAATGCAGATACTTCCCTTTACCGCCAAACCCTCAACGACCAAATTACCAACTTGGTGGCCTCTGGCAGCCATGCACATATGTTGGATCAAGCGGGGGGTATTTTTGTTCGCCGCCTGGAGCAAATTCCGCAAGAGGATCGCATTTTATTGTATACCGTGGCGCGGATTGTTTTTGATGATGAGTTTGGCGACCTGAGCAGTCAATTGGCAAAACAGCGTATTTTGGCTCCTCAGACCCCGGCTTTGATTCCGAGTAAAACCTGGCGACCGGAGCAAGAACAAACACCTCAGATCCGGGATCTGGTCTTTAAAAACGGCTGGGGAGGCTTTACCCCTGATGGCCAAGAATACGTGATAACCCTAAACGCGGGGCAAATGACACCCGCTCCTTGGGTCAATGTGCTTGCCAATGAAACGTTTGGGACAATTGTCTCAGAATCGGGTGGTGCTTATACCTGGTTTGAAAATGCCCATGAGTTTCGCCTTACGCCTTGGAGCAATGATCCGGTACAAGATACCAGCGGTGAAGCCCTCTATATTCGCGATGAAGAAACTGGTTACTTTTGGTCTCCGACGCCTTTGCCTGCCACGGGTAAAACGCCCTATACCATTCGCCATGGTTTTGGCTATACCGTTTTCGAACACAGTGAGAATGAGATTGTCTCTGAATTGTGGGTTTATGTCGCCAGAGACGCCGCCGTCAAGTTTTTGTCTTTAAAATTGCGAAATGTGTCAGGGCGAAAGCGCCGCTTGTCGGTAACGGGTTATTTTGAGTGGGTTTTGGGTGAACTCAGGTCTAAAAATCTCTTGCATATCATGACCGAGGTCGATCTCAAAACAGGAGCATTGCTGGCACGCAATAATTACAATGGCGAATTTCCTGAATGCATTGTGTTTTTAGATGTCAATGATATTACCCGAACACTGACCGGAGATCGGCAAGAGTTTATCGGTAGAAATGGCACACTGACACAGCCTGCGGCCTTAAAACGAAGCCGTTTGTCTGGCAAAGTAGGTGCCGGCCTGGATCCCTGTGGCGCGCTGCAGGTGCATTTTGAATTGGAAGCCGGACAGACACGTGAAACCTCTTTTCGCCTGGGTGTCGGTCGCAATGCCGATGAAGTACACGGCTTGATTCAGCGTTTCCGTAGGTCAGAGGCCTGCACACAGGCCCTGGAAGGCGTTTGGTCTTATTGGAATCAGACGCTGGGGGTGATTAATCTCGATACCCCCGATCCGGCTGTCAATTTGCTCGCAAACGGCTGGCTCTTGTATCAGACCATCAGCAGTCGCATTTGGGGGCGTACAGGCTTTTACCAATCAGGGGGGGCCTATGGCTTTCGGGATCAATTGCAAGATGTGATGGCCTTGGTGCATACCGAACCTGCGATTACCCGCTCTCAATTAGTCAGGGCTGCGGCCCATCAATTTGAATTGGGTGATGTTCAGCATTGGTGGCACCCGCCGGTAGGCAGAGGAGTCAGAACCCATTTCTCTGATGATTATTTATGGTTGCCCTATGTACTCTGTCATTATCTGACAGCAACAGATGATCTGGATCTGCTCACAGAAGAAGTATCCTGGCTAGAAGGCCGGGAACTCAATCCCAACGAAGAATCGTGTTATGACTTGCCCAATCATTCAGAACAAACCGCCACACTCTACCAACATGCTGTTAAAGCGATTGAATATGGGCTCAAGTTTGGTGAGCATGGATTGCCCTTGATGGGCTGCGGGGATTGGAACGATGGCATGAATCGGGTGGGCAATCAAGGCAAAGGTGAAAGTGTCTGGCTGGCCTTCTTTTTATATGATGTGCTGACAAAATTTGCGCCGGTGGCTGAGGCTCAAGGCGATTCTGATTTTGCTGCTCTTTGCCAGAGTGAAGCTTTGAAATTACAAAACAATATTGAAGCCCACGGATGGGATGGTGAATGGTATCGCCGTGCCTATTTTGATCACGGAGAGGTCTTGGGGTCTCAGTCCAATTCAGAGTGTCAAATCGATTCTCTGCCCCAAAGCTGGGCGATTATCAGCGGGGCGGGTGATGCTGTTCGCGCAGGCCAAGCCATGGCTGCTGTTGAACGGCGCTTGATCAAACCTGAGCCAGGTTTGATGCAATTGTTTGATCCACCCTTTGATCACTCCGCTCTCAATCCTGGCTATATCAAAGGCTATATTCCAGGTGTGCGTGAAAATGGCGGCCAGTATACCCATGCCGCCATTTGGTCAGCCATGGCTTTTGCGTTGATGGGAGAAACCGAAAAAGCCTGGGATCTTTTTGACATGCTCAATCCAATTTATCATGGCGGAACTCCCGAACAAATCGCCATTTACAAGGTGGAGCCTTATGTCGTGGCTGCAGATGTTTATACGGTTGCTCCGCATCTCGGGCGGGGCGGTTGGACCTGGTATACCGGTTCTGTTGGTTGGATGTATCAATTGCTGATCAGCACGCTATTGGGTGTTCATTTGGAAGGCAATCAACTGCATTTGAGGCCTTGTCTGCCTCAAGATTGGCCCAGTTGCAAAATTCATTATCGCTTTAAGCAAACGGTTTACCATATTACCTTTATCCAAGCAAAAGACGATTCGGAACAAATCCATGTCTTGACGCTTGATGGGGAACCTTTGCAAGGGCAAACCATTGTACTCATTGATGACCACCAGAAACACAGGGTCAAAATGTATCTTAAATAAACAATCCCCACCATTTGAGACACTACAAGGGTGTCTCAAATGGTGGGGATGCTCAGGGCCTGGTTTCTGCCCATGCATGGGTTTTTGTTATGACCCACTGCTTTAATGCCTTGTGAGGAAGTGGGAAAGTAAGCCCTGCTATTACAGTGCGGCTGGCTTATTTCCATCATAGGACTCTTTAAGCATCAGAATATCCAACTCTTTTTCGGCAACGAGTCGCTTGAGCAGCTCGTTTTCTTTTTTGAGGGTCTTCAGTTCTTTTTCAATCTCTTTTTCTTTTCCACCATACTCATTTCTCCATTTGTAATAGGTGGGTATGGTGATTTCCAAAGTCTTTACGATCTCGGCAATACTTTTGCCTTCAGCCTTGAATTTGTCAGCTTCTCGAAGCTTGCTCATGATTTGAATTTCTGAATACTTTTTTGCTTTCATAGATTGCATCCTTGTTGTTTAAATTCTACTGAGATGCTATTTTTAGGTAGCCAATTTCTGTTTGTCTGAAAGAAACCAGGGGTTTTCTTTGGGCTATCATTGTGTAGCTTGGCAGAGCCACCCCACTCTGTTTTAGCGTGTGCGCCAGATACCGCTTTGTACCAATTGTAATTGTTTAAACATAGCGAGGTCCTCACCCGCTTCTTTCTGAAGCCCTTGGCTGGTGTAGAAAAGTGATCTCAGCCGATAAACTTCTGCATAATTTTTATCCAAAAGAATCGTCTGCTTATAATCAGCCAAAGCCAAGTCTGGTTTTTTTAAGCCCTCATATGCCAAGCCACGCAACATATATCCCCGTGGCTCAGTGGGCTCCAAACGGATAGACTCGGTAAAATCAGCGACTGCGGCCAAATGATTGCCAATTTTATCAAAGACAACCCCTCTGTTTAAATAGGCTTCATGATAATCCCTGTCGAGCTGAATCGCTTGGGTTAAATCGGCCAGCGCCAATTGACTTTCTTCCAAACGCTCGTGTGTAATTCCGCGCAGAACATAAGCTCTGGCATCTTCTGGAGCTACTTGAATGGCTCTTGTGAAATCTTTTAACGCATCTTCATACTGGCCCCGTTCTGTCCAAATATAGCCTCTGCGCAGATACGCCTCTAGGTAGTCTGGGGTTAAGCGAATGACTTCGCTAAAATCTTTGAGTGCCATTCTGGGGTTTTTTAAGTAGGCATAAGCCAGGCCTCTTTTCATATAAGCCATCGAATAATAGGCATCGAGTGCTATGGCATTGGTGTAATTGACAATTGCCTTTTCATAGCGATGGTGATCTGAATCATCATTCCCTCTGAGAAAATGGACTTTTGGATCGGGTATTTGCGCTTGGATTTCTGAGGGTGTATTGGGAATCGCCGCATGGGCAGCAGAAAAATTAATTCCGATAGGGGAGAACATGAGCAAAGAAAGACAAAACGAAGTAAATAAATGGGATTTGATTTTCATATCAATCCCTCCTTTAAAATTAATTGCCATCATTGGCGAAGGTCTGAATAACTGTAAAAACGGCCTAAAATCTAACTTTTTCGCTTACCTATCCCCCCATTAATGACCCTTACTAAAAACATGATGATTGCGATCACCAGCAAAATATGGATAAAGCCATTGATGGTATACGATGTGACCATGCCCAGCAGCCAAAGAACAATCAGAACAACAGCCATTGTGAATAACATTATTTGGTTTCCTTTTGAGCTTGGGGTTTGGCCAAGATGCGCAGAGCATCGAAAGCAGAAAAGATACCTTGAACTTTCTCATTCTGAACAACAACCAGATGATGGAGATTATTTGTGACCATCAATTCACAGGCTTCTTGGACGAGACAATCGGGTGGCACGGCTACATATTCTAGCTCTTTCATAAAGTCTCTTACGGGGTGATCCAATACATCCATAAAATCTTCATCAACCAAAGCGCCATTTTCAACTGTTGAGAGCAACTGCTCAGAAAAAGTATCTGAGAAAATATCAGACATGCTGATCAAACCCAAATATTTTTGATTCTGATAATCAACCACCGGAGCGGCCATAATATGTTGTTTATTAAACAGCCCAGCAAGTTGTTCAAGGGTTGTTGAACCGAGCACACAAGTGACATGCGTTGACATCACATCAGACATTCTCAAGATGCCGTCTTGAGAAGCGGGAATCTCTTTGGGGGCCTGATTGTGAAGATGGTGATTCTCACCCTGTCTGGAATCTTGAATGCGTTTCATGATCGCGGCGACCACTTCATGGGGATCTTGGCGTTGCTGCGATGGGGCTGTACCTGTCTCATGGCCTGCATAGCGTTTGCGCAAGGCCAATTTGGTGTGTTCCCATTCTTCAGATGAATGTTCCCGCGCTTCCGTGATTTTAGCTTGGGGTTCAGCTTTATCTGCAAGATGCTCATTTTCTGAATAGGCTTGCCTGGCTTGATCCAAGCTATAAGGCTCATGATGATTCTCTTTGGGTTCAGCTTTCTGTTCAGGCTCAGCTTTTTCATCATTCTCAAATAAAATCAATTCAATACTACTGTCACTATTATTGTCTGTTTCCATTTTTAAATTTTGGATTGAAGATGTTATTTCTGCTCTTTCAGTCCATTTTTTTTTATTTTTTTTCATGGATTTATTTTTTTTCATAGATCGTCCTTATATTTTAAAAAAATGATTTATATATTCTTATCTAATCCAACACAACTTAATTTCTGAGTTGAGAGTAAGTAAAATGGCTGTTTATTAAAAATTTATGTTCGTAAAGAAACAAAAAAAGAACAGTTCAGTTTTTTTGCGTGCAGAAAATAAGCTGCTTAGATACGACAAAAAATGTAAATTCACAAATGAAGTTTTTTGTGACTTATCTGGCGTTATTCAAGTAAACTTTATCAGTCAAACTTCTTTGGGAGAAAGGAGGTTGGAATCATTGGCAATAAAGAGCACAGTGCAAGCAGAATTACCAATAAGCTATTAAATGAATAATAGACAAATATGGGATTCAATTTACATTTGAATCCTTCCTTAAAATATCTTGTTATCATTCACTATATATATGATTATATACCAAATAAATGACTTATTTTGAATAAAGCTTTTATTTTTAAGTATTTATTTGAAAATATTATAAAAGTGCTTTTTTTGATAATAGAAATACTGTTCTTATATTATCAATTTTCATCTATGGGCTATATTTGGAAAAAGCATGATTGATGGCGTGATTTGAGCGTCAATACCCGAAAGAGAGGGCCGGCAAGAGGTGCTTTCTAGGTGGGTTGATAACACTCTGGCCCAAGCGATAGGCTTGGGCCAGTTTCTAATCTCTAAAATTGATTAGCAGACAAAGAGGGTTCAAGGTACTGTAAATTGAGCCAAGGCTGTGCCGCCCGCATGAGGTGTGGGCTGACTCGTTGAGCCTGTGGTATTGCTGAGTCGGGCATTGACGAGATAATAATACACACCTGAATGCAATTTAACCCCTTTATTGCTACCTTGGTTTCCGGTTAAATCACCCCAATTAAAGCTATTTCCAGAAATTTCGGGTGATTTGTAAAATGCATTATTATTGCTGTCACGGATATCTAAGCTGTAAAACAGAGCGCCTACAGCTGAGCCCCAAGAAAAAGTGATGGCTTGATTATTCGCCACAGTCACATGATTGGGTACAAGGCTTGTATTCCAGCCAATATTGATTTGTGGAACTTGAATAGAGCTATTGGCATTGCCATTAAAGATAAAATTATCTGTGCTAATAAAAGAAAAGTACTGGCCTGTGGGGGGATCCTTTTCTGGATCATAGCGTTTGGCTGGACTTTTGGGGTCTTTGCGCTCGGATTCACTTTGCAATACATAGGCCAGGCGGTACTCACCTGCAATGACATCATTAAAACGATACTCACCCCGGTTGTCACTGCGCACTATTTTCACATCACGGTCTTCTTGGCCAATCCTTTGAATCAGCACCAGGGTTGCGTTTTCTGCTGGTGTGAGATTGGTTTTAACCACAGAGCCAGAGATACTCGCTTTTTGGCTGCCCGAACCAACGGGCACGCCAATGGTATTGCCGGGCAATGTGCCAGGGCTACAGGCGCTGATTGCCAACAGCGCAAGACAGGCAATGCCTGTCGAATTAGAAAAAACATTATTTTTCAAAATATTATCCTTTAAACTTACATATTTATATTATACATCGATTATAAGATATATTTGTTTTATAAATATAATATATATTTTATTATTTTAAATAATTCTTTAATTTTCTTTTGTTTTAAAATGCTATCTATGAAACGATGCTTGACTGGGATTTTTTTGACAAGCCTGACAGTGTTTTCCTGTGGCTTGCCTCTGGGCACCCGGATCTCAATGTTGAGTTTGTAGAAAAGCTAGTAATAGATTCAAAAAGCGATATTATGACCAAACAGAACTGCTTGCGATCTCATTTAAGGAACAAATTCTGCCCGGAATATTTGCCTGGGTTGTTGGCGAAGTTTACTGAGCCTTACAACCCAGGACAGCAGAGATGCCTGGGTTGTTGGCGAAGTTTACTGAGCCTTACAACCCAGGACAGCAGAGATGCCTGGGTTGTTGGCGAAGCTTGCTGAACCTTACAACCCAGGACAGCAGAGATGCCTGGGTTGTTGGCGAAGCTTGCTGAACCACCTGGTAGAGCGGGAACAGGGACTGAAAACCTTTTTCCCTGAGCCAAAGACGAGTATTCCCAATAAGACCCATAAAAAGTATTCTTATTTACTTAGATGCTTGGAGATTGGGCGACCTGGGCAAGTTTGGTCAGCAGATATCAGCTATTTACCGATTGGTCGAGGCCATGTCTATCTGGTGGGAATCATTGATTGGTATAGCCGGAAAATACTGTCATACCGAATTTCAAACCCAATGGATTGCTACTTTTGCCTGGCGGCCGAAGGAATTGCAATTTCAATGGATGGGAAAGGACGGTGTTTTGACGAAGAGATGCACTATATACCATCGGAGCCAATCGTCTGACTAGAATCTAAAAACGCAAGCGTAAGTTGGCTTCTGGGCCTATATCTCCCAATACAATCGCAGGCTTGTCAGCCTGAATATAACGGGTATCTCGGTAACCGAGTTCAAAAGTGGCAAAGGTATAAGCAGGGATATTAATCCCTACAAAAGCATCATTGCGCCAAACATACCGATCTGCAAAGTTCTGATTACCCAAAAACCAGGTAAAGCGGTCATTTGCAACCAAACTCAGCCAAGAGGCTATTGGGTATTCAAAACCCAAAGTACCAGTGGGGCCATGGCTGACTACCTGATAACTATTGCCACTGGCCTTAACACTTCCGTTAAGGGCGGTCAGATCGTAACCCAAACCCAAAACCAGGGAGAAATCTTCACTGCTGTCTGCCCCCAATGCACGCCAGAATACACTGCCACCTGCGGTGGTGCGGTTTAAACTACTCAAAAGAGTGAAATCATCAGGTTTATGCCAATTGAGGAAATCAGCATGTAAATCAACACCAAAACGGGCATTTCCCAATTTAGGGAACCAGATCGTCAGCTCACCATTGGCTCCATAAGCAGAATCATTGAGTAAATTACTGCTTGCTCCTGAGCTGACATTGCTCACTCGGAAATCGCCGCCCAGGCGCAAATCAAATGTCTTAAGCGGTTCTTTGGGACGAGGTGTGGGTGAAGGTACAGGAGTTGGTTCAGGCGTGGGGCTTGGGGTGGGTATGGCTGTTGGCATTGGCGTGGGTCTGGGTACAATCGGCATGAGATAAGCATTCACATAGCCAATAAAGTCACGCAGGGTGGCCGCAGCTTCATAACGGTTCAAACGCTTGCCACCCCGAAAAGTTTCATCGGGATAGCCTTCCATAATTTGGTATTTGTCAATAATCGCACGCACAGCCTGTGTTGCCCAATGTTCTTTGGCCAAATCTGTAAATTGAGAAGAGCGATCCCGTTGAGCGAGTGCCGGTGGACCACTGTGACGCTCTACCAAGAGAAAGTAATTATTCAACTCATGGGCCAGTTCATAACGGGTGATGGCTTCATCACCCAAAAATCGATGCCCTGGCATGGGTTGCATAATGCCATAATCATTGACAACGCTATTGACCACCATTTTATGCTCGTCATCGACGTCTTTCAGTTCTTCTGGCGGTGCATCAGAGAGATTGGCCATGCTTTTGCCATTGGTGACTTCGAGTTTGCGAACAATATTATAAAAAACCTGCGCCAGATCATAACGCGTCATCATGACATCCCCTTTAAATTGGGTTGATGTCAAGGGTGTCATTACATCCAGTTCTTCAACCAAATATTTGACAGCTTCATAAGACCAGTGGTCGCTTGAGAGATCGTTGAGATCACCCACTGATGATGCCAATTGAAAGGAGAATACCGGAGGCAAAGATTCGGCATGTACAGGCATTGTGCCGAGTAATGTCATGGGCAGAACCAAAAAGAGTGTTCTAGCGAGGGAAGAGTGTGTTTTGTATGTGTTCATAGGCCTAATTTTCATTTGAATTTTTATTTAATCATCATGGATATTGAATACAATCAAATTTGTATTTTGATACAAATTTGACTGGAGGTAAATAAATAGATTAATTGTGAATTAAAGAATAAATATAATTGCTAATTTTATTAAAATTAATTTTCAAATTATATAAATATTTTATAATTTTTTAAGAAAAAAGTAAAAAACAGAAGTGTTGTGAAATCGAAAAAGGATTTTAGAAATTACCGGTTCTGAAGCTCCAGACCAAGTTGACCACAAGTGGATTACCTGTTGTATCCATGGCTTCAGTAGACATGGTCGCTGTATAGTTGGTATTTGCAACCAGATTGGCATTGGGATTAAAAGTCGCAGTTTTGGTAAGCTCATCATAGCTCACAACCGCAGAAACAGCGTTTGTTCCAGAATCTCTGACAACAAAGCTTCTGCCATTAATGGTTGAGGCTTTCATAGATTTATTAAATGTAATTGTGACTGAGCGATAAAGCTCAATGGCCGTGTCTCCATTTACCGGATTTGTTGAGCGAATAAAGGGTGGTGTGGTTGCATCTTCTCCCGCAGCACCTGTTGCTCCCGTTGCTCCCGTTGCTCCAGTGAATCCGGTTGAACCTGTTGCTCCAGTCGAACCCGTTGCTCCAGTCGAACCCGTTGCTCCAGTCGAACCCGTTGCTCCCGTTGAACCCGTTGCTCCCGTTGAACCTGTAAATCCGGTTGAGCCCGTAGCTCCTGTTGTTCCAGTTGCTCCCGTCGCACCTGTGGTACCTTCTGAACCCGTTGCACCTGTCGCGCCTGTTGTTCCAGTTGATCCGGTCGCACCTGTGGTACCTTCTGAACCCGTAGCTCCCGTTGAACCTGTAAATCCGGTTGACCCAGTTGCACCTGTGGTACCCGTTGACCCAGTTGCACCTGTGGTACCCGTTGACCCAGTCGCACCTGTGGCACCCGTCGAACCAGTGGCACCAAAAACGCTAGTAGGAATTCCCACACTTGGGTTACAAGCATTTAATGAAAGAAACAAAGAACACGTGGCTAAAATCAATAACGGCTTAGTATTTTGGGGCTTTGAAGTAAAAGAACTTCGTTTTAAATTTTGAATATCACATATTTTTATCATAAAATATTTCCTTTAAATTGTTTTCTGGAAATGGTTGTTTCCTGTGTGAAGCATAACATGAAAAAGTTTATTTTTAGTTATATTATATTATATTATTTTATAATTAAAAAAAAATATGAATTTATATTTTTTTTTAATTCAAAAAAATTATATATATATTTATTTTTCTTGTTTTGTTTATTTTTTGAATAATTTAAAATATGGTTTTTCAAGGCTGACACTGCTTTAAAAATCCGCGACAGTTGAACAATGAGTGCTTTTATTTCTCTTTTTATATTGTTTGGATTTGGTTTGCTTTTACTCAATTTTTGCGGATTTTTCATATGGCCTAAGCTGAGAGTTTGAGTCTGTCACATTTTTTTTCCTCCAATTTGGCAGAATAAGAGAAAAAATGGCTCATGGTTTCCTGTCAGAACGGGCGTTTAATCTCAAAGGCGCTTCAGGAAGCTTTTTCAGGGATTTTGTTAGCCTTAAGTCTCTGTAAATTTATCGCGTGTGAGGCTTTTGCTGCAATTACTAAAAAGCTGTTTCCAGATACTCAGGTCTATACGGTCAGAGATTCGACAGATCCCGAAGATTCCAATGGAGCATGCAGGTGGTCCCGCTGTGAAAGACTCCACTCCTTTGGCTGGTGGAGCGGAAGTCTATGACATAGGTGAAGTGGCGACCTTGAAGAATTTCTGGTTCAATCCTGATCGTCCAGACTTCTTCCGACCGTTGAGCCCACCCCAGAACCGAGACCTGAATCTATCCCCTACCCAGCCCTACGCCCAAACCTGGAAAAGGGAAGCTGATAAACAGTGTCCTTTACGCTTTTGTCTTAAGCTGAATTTAATTTTTTTATAAACTTATCTTGACATTTAATCCGGTTCTTTGTAAGATGAATACATGCGCTTCGGAGA
>PFGG01000020.1:0-57060 GCA_002783405.1 bacterium (Candidatus Blackallbacteria) CG13_big_fil_rev_8_21_14_2_50_49_14
CAGCCTATTGTAGCGACTCAAGGGAACATCTCCTTTGGTTAGTTACAAGCTCTGGCCTTTAGGCCGGGGTCGTTGACCAAGATAAAGACCTTTTTTAAGTCCTTTTCTTATTTCCCTTCTTTTAGATTTTGAAACAATCCTAAAACGAAGAGAGCTAATCAAGTCAAGCAAATTTATATGAATAAAATCATGATCAAAATCAAAACCAAATTTGCGCTGGATCATAAAAGAATATTCGGGCTGAGAATATACTGTACCCTATATACTTATAAGTTCTAGATGGGCCCAAAATCAATTCCAATGAAGCTAGTTGTTTGACAATACTATTCAAATAGAATACTTATTTCCAAATCTATTGATTGATAAACTTGCGTAAAAACTTCGCAGAGGAAGTGCTTGAAATGGTTTCGAATTCTCGCAGGATAAGTAACCACTATCTGATCCAGGAAAAAATAGGAAAAGGCGGCATGGGAGATGTCTATCTCGCTTTGGATGAGCGTTTAGATCGACAAGTCGCAATTAAACAACTCAAGATTGAAAGTGAAAGCTCCGAAGCCAGGGAACAATCTATTCAAAGGTTCAAACTTGAGGCAAAGGCAATTGCAAAACTCAACCACCCCAATATTGTAAGCCTGTATGATATTGCCACAGAACAAAATCAGTTTTATATGATCATGGAATATGTAAAAGGGAGCAATTTACAAGAAATCTTACTGAACCAAGCACAAAAACTTCCCATTAATTTGGTGCTTCAGATCAGTATTCAACTTTGTGAAGCGCTTAGACGGGCCCATGAAAATGGCATCGTCCACCGAGATATAAAACCTGCAAATATCTTGGTTTCACATGAACAGGAAGTCAAATTGACTGATTTTGGGATAGCTCAATTACAACAAAATCAAGATTTGCGTACAAGCCAGGCAGGAACCCTCATGGGAAGTTTTCTCTATGCCTCACCCGAGCAATTGGTCAACTCAGCGGAAGTTGATGCGCGCACAGATATCTATGCCGTAGGTGCGACCCTGTATGAATTGTTAACGGGACGAACGGTCTATGAGGCCGACAATATTGGCAAACTGATTCAAAAAGTATTTATGGACACTCCTGTTTCGCCAAAATCATTTAATGCCGAAGTCTCGGATGCCTTTTCTGAGATCATTCTACGCTGCCTCGAAAAATATCCCGAAAGCCGCTATCAGACAACCCTTGAACTCCTCAAAGATCTTTACCTGCTGAGTGGTCAGGCAATGCCAGGCACTCCGCTCCAATTGCCACCTACACCCCAATACTCAGACTCGCGTTCAAGTCAATTGCGACTGAGCCTTTTAAGATCAAGTCAATCCGGAAATCTCGATTCTGCAATTAAATTTCTTCGCATAGAAACCCGTTGGCTTGAACTTTTTCTCAAAAACTATCAATGCGTTCAAACTGTCAAAAATTTTCTGGAAGCAAAGAACAGAATCAAGCAATCGGATCTACAAGGTGAAAAGTTTTCCGGCATTCTGAGTTTTAAGGATCATTTTGTGTTTGTAAAAGAAGGCCTGATCATCGGTGCTCTCAACAGTTTGGAAGGTCACGTTAATGATGATGCGCTTCGGCTTTTGCCTGATACTTCTGCACTGCTGGGATCTTATGCCTTAAATCCAGAAATCGTCATGAACCTTTCAAGTTTTATCAGCAGCACAGGAATCGTCATTCAAGAAAATCTCGATTCACGCGTTCTCAACCTTTTTCCCATTCTGGCAGATCTGGAATCAGAAGTCGAAAAATTCAATGGTTACGTCATTTGCCAAGTCTTGGGCAAATCAGGCGAAGAAGAAAATAAGACCCATCCCTACTATTTTTATATCTATTCTCGGGGCACTATCCTACATCGTTTTTGTCTGGATGAAAACAAAAACTTACTGCCTGCCCCCCAGTCCCTGCAAACCGTTGTTGAAAATAACGGCTGTTTACTCAGTATCTATATGCCCAGCCAAAAATTACTCGATACTGTGCTTTTTGATTTTCTTAAAATGGCGCATCTGAAACCCAGTTACCAAGACCCACAAGACTCTACACTCTCAGCCTTGATTGAACTCAAAGAAAATGAAATCAGCGAATGGATGCGCAGCAGTCTCTATGAAACCATCCGAAACAATTTCAAACTCCAACTTTTAAGTGAGGATCAAACCCCTTTCCCAGAGGTTTTAGCAGAATCCTTACAAAAACGCAAAGAATACCAAAGTGCACAGTGGATTTTTACTGATTTATCCATCTGCATTCATCATCATTCACAAAAAAACGCATTTCAACACTTTTACCCCCAGATCGCCAATATTCATAGGCTTCAATTTTATCAGCCGATTCAGCCTTCAAGCCTGGGGCCAGCAGAAAACTTCACCCTCTGCGCCTATGCTCCCGAGCGAAAAGCCCCCGTATTTGTCGTAATGCTTGGCAAGGGCCAGCCCGAGGAATTGAAAGATTTTATTGAGACCACCCAAAACTTGAATCGGGAATACCTGCTGCAAAATGAAGACGGCATCTTGGCTGCCTTGTATCTTTCCACTGAAGGTTTTGACAACCAAGCCCTTGCTCTTTTTTCAAAATACACAGAAAAACCTGGCCTTTTTAACAAATTAAAAGGCTTCGTAAAAACCAAAAACAAATCAGGCTTTCACCTCTTTTTGATCGACAGCCAGAATGATACCCCGCGCCTGATTGCACCCAGTTTTATATAAGTTGTTCAACCTTTAAATTCATATTTTTGGAGGATCTACCATGGCGATTATCTGGACTCAAGACCTGAATACGGGCATCGATATTATTGATAAACAACATGTGCAAATTGTTGATTATATCAACCAATTGGACGGAGAAAGAGATCGAAAAGCAATTGGAAGCATTCTTGAAAATCTGATTGACTATACCCTCTCTCACTTCTCTTTTGAAGAGAGTCTGGCTGAAGATGCCGGCTATAAATTACTAAACCCGCACAAAAAAGTGCATGAAATGTTTATTCAAAAAGTCAACGAGTACAAACATCGCTTTGATTCAGGCGAAGAGGTCGCCGACGAAATTGAAAAGCTTTTGACCTCTTGGCTGGTTAACCATATCAAACGGGACGATGCTGACTATGCACCAACGGTAAAAGCCCACCTCTCAGGCCAAAACAAGGGGGGATGGCTGGCCCGTTCCCTGAAAAAGTTTTTTGGTTGAGCGCTCACTGCACGCCAAGATAAACCGATTGGACGGCTGAAAAGAAAGAAACAAGCCGTCCAGCCTCTGGTATAGTTTTAGAAGAAGTGAATCTAGTCGACTTCTCTAATTCTTTCAGAAAAGAGCAAAGAGACCCTGTGAAACCTGTTTTGCGCGTGGGCCTGGCCCAAATCAGCGAACAAAGATTTCAACATTTTTATTTTCCCTATTCTGTAGGGCTGCTACAAGCCTATGCCCAACGCTGGGCCCCGGATCCCGCACGCTATGAATTTACGCTTCCGCTTTACAGCCGTTTATCTGTTCAAAAAGGTGTACAGTACTTGCTTGAATCAGATATTGCGGGTTTTAGCTGCTATATCTGGAATATCAACCGCTCGCTGGCAATCGCACAATCTTTAAAACTGCAAAACCCCCATGTGCTGATTATGATGGGCGGTCCACAAATTCCCAATTTAAGTGAAGCCTTTCTGCGCAAATATCCCTTTGTCGATGTCTGTGTACATGGCGAAGGCGAACAAAGCTTTTTAAAGCTGCTCGAAAGCTGGCCTGAAAATCATTGGTCGGATATTCCCGGCATCAGCTGGCTCGATGCAGCAGGCCAGTACCATCAAAATCCCCAAGGGCCACGTATTCGTGATTTAGATATAATTCCCTCACCCTATCTCAGTGGGATTTTTGACCGCTTAATCGAGGCCTGGCCAGGCAGGGAGTGGATCGGCACCTGGGAAACCAACCGAGGTTGTCCTTTTTCCTGCTCTTTTTGCGACTGGGGTTCTCTGACCCAAAGCAAAGTTTACCGCTTTGATATGGAACGCCTAAAAGCTGAAATCGAATGGTTTGGTTCGCGCAAAGTTGCGGATATTTTTACAGCCGATGCCAATTTTGGCATCTTTTCACGCGATGTGGAACTGGCAAATCATTTTGCAGCAACCAGGAAACAGTATGGTTTTCCCAGGGTTTTACAAACCCAAACGGCTAAAAATGTAAAGGAACGCAATTTGGAAATTCAAAAAATTCTGGTAGATGCAGGGCTCAATGCCGTAACTTCCTTGGCTGTTCAAAGCACCAATCCCGAAGTACTGAAAGCCATACGACGCGAAAATATTTCCTTGCAAACCTACCGCGATATTCAAAAGTTTTGTTTGGATCACGGTATTTACAGCTATACAGATATTATTCTGGGGCTGCCAGGAGAGAGCTATGATTCTTTCGCCCAGACCATCGATGATGTCTTGACGCACGGGCAATATAATAAATTGATCTTTTATAATGCCTCACTTCTGCCCAATGCTGAAATGGCGCAGGCTGAATACCGCGAGCGTTACGGCATTGAATCGATCCAGATACATTTTCCAGGCCATGGCCAGCCCGAAGACGGGATTTATGAATATCTGGAAATTGTCGTGGCCACCCACAGCCTTTCGCGCTCAGACTGGATTCGCATGCATGTTCTGGCCTGGATGACTAATTTTTTGGTCTATACCCATAAAATGTTGCAATTGCCGTTGCTGGCCCTGCATGTCAAGTCTGAATTGCCTTGGCGAGAGATGATTGAGGCTTTTACAAATCCCCAAGCACTCAGCGAATTTCCACTTTTGGGGGCAATTTTAAATAGCATGGTTTTTACTGCGCAAAAACTACAGGCCGGATATGTTCACCAAAACGAAAATCCACTTTTGTATTCGTGGGATGATGGAGCACATCTGGCTCCAGATATCGCACTGCAAGTACGTCTGCACCAAGAGGGAAAAACTGAATTGTTTTTTAGAGAAAGCAGGGATCTGCTCTGGAACCTGTTAGAAACTAAAAAAATCGACTACCCGCGTGACTTACTGGATGAATCGATTGGTTTAAGCCGTTCGCTTTTTTGTGAACTCTTTTATCGCCAGTTTTTTAACGGTACGATTCCAGCAGAGATCCCCAGATTTGAGACCTTGCCCTTAAGTTATAACCTGAGAGAATTTTTTCACAGCCGACTGGATGGCGGCAATTTAGCGCTTGAAAAAATTGACAAAACCATCTAAACGCTGATTTCCGCGAAAAAAGTCCCGCTGCGGGCCAAGAACAACTCACGCGCAATCGTGGAATAGAGGGCATTGGCCGCATGGGTCGCGAGCATGGGCAGCGTTTGGTACATCAAGGGATCTTCCAAAGCATTCTCGACATAGAGCCAACCATAGCCCAAATCACGGTTCAAGACCAAGGGCACGAGAAAACCTGAACCAAAGATGCCTGCATCCTGCAAAGCCAAAGCGCTGGGGTCGGCCGCTATCTGGGCCACAATCCCTGCAGCTGCCGCTTCTGTTTCCTCTGAATTGGGATTCGTGCCCGTAAACAAAACATAGCGGCGTGAATCACCGGATTCCTGAAAGGTTTCCAAATTCAAAACCGCCAAGTCTGCAGGTGCGATCATCACCGCAGTTTCTAAGATTCTTTGCAGACTTTCCTCAAGGCTTTCAATCGTATGCAAAGCGGTTACCGATTCATGCAGAAAGGTCAGCACCTCACGGTGATGCTGCAATTCAACCAGTTCATCGTAGGCCTTGAGTGCGGTACGAACCGCCGTATACAAGCGATTGGTGGTCAGCTCTGCTTTGGCCAGATAGCCATCAATATCATATTCTTCAATCACTTTTTTCTCGGGAGCCGCTCCAGGCTGCCCGGTGCGCAGCAAAATTCTGACAAATTCATTGCCCAGCTCCTGACGGATCGTCTGACAGGCATCCAAACCCGCACTGGGGGTTTCCATGACCACATCCAATAAAATCACAGCCGTATCAGGGCGGTTGCGAACAAACTCAACAGCCTCTGAACCCGTCGAGGCAAAAGCCAGCTCAACCCCACGATCGCGGTATTTCAAACTGCGCAAACTCAGGCGGCTCAATGAATGCATATCCGGTTCGTCATCTACAACCAGAATGAGGTAGTTATCAGGCAGTGGCATATTGAACTTCTCCTTGCTCGTTATAACGACCGGAAACTAACCGGCTAAATGTTCCTGCGGGGTAATGGTTTGGGGAAACTCCACGGTAACAGTGGTTCCCAAACCCAGTTCTGAATCAATTTGAATCGTTCCCTCGAGAGCTGAGGTGACCAGATTGTGCACAATCGACATTCCCAGTCCCGATCCCCCAATCCCGCGCCCGGTGGTAAAAAACACATCAAAGACACGGGAAAGATCTTCTTTGGGAATGCCTTTACCAAAATCCTGAACCACCAGGCGAAAAAAGGGAGTCCCCTCACGTTCAAGGCGTGAAAGCTTGACCACAATACGCCCGCCTACCCCTGCGGGATAGGCATAGCGCTCAATATTGCTGAAAAAATTCATCAGAATCTGCGAAAGATAACCGGGATAGCCCACCCAACTGGCATATTCAATTCCGGCTTCAAATTCTGTTTCAAGGCTAAGATGCGCTTGCCGCGCTTTGATTTTATACAGGTCAATGACTTCCTGTACCAATTGCGTCAGGTTGACCGATTCCAGAGTATCCATAATCTGACTAACGGAAATGCTTTTGAAGCTTTGGATCAGTTTATTGGCTCGGGCAATATTGCTCTGCATCAAATGGGCGGCTTCCTGAATATCCTCAAGCATCAACTTCAGCTCAGGATCGGTGGCTTTGGCCAGTAATTCAGGGGTGAGATTTTCAGTAATCATGCTGGCTGAAACATTCACAATCCCCAAAGGGGTGTTGATTTCATGGGCCACACCCGCCACCATTTCAGCCAGAGAGCGGTGGCGTTCAATTTCCATTTGGGATTGCAGACGCTGCTTTTCGAGCATTTCTAAATAAATCTTTTCATTCGAACTTTTGATCTTGCTGCTGATCCCCGCCAAAACATCTGAAAGCATTTCTGGAGAAGCCGAAAGCAGGCGCATAAAGTTAGAGCGGTCTAAAACAAAGAATTCACTCTCTTCGGCTGTTTTAACGGTCGCAGAACGGGTGCCGCCATCCACCAGCGCCAACTCTCCAAAAAACTGACCCACGCGCAGGGTAGAAAGTTCAATCGGTTTGCCATCTGGATCTTTGCCATAGACCCTGACAGAGCCCGAGACAATCACATACAAACTGCCCGCAGGGTCTCCCTGCTCAAAAAGCGCCTGATCTGCAGGATAAGAAGTCAGGCGACCCATGGGCACCAATTCTTCCAATTGGGTTTCACTGAGATGGTCAAAAAACGGAATGCTTTTCAGCAGCTCTTGAATCGACATATTAGGCTTGCTCCTGTAATGCTTCCAATTTAATCTGTGCAGACTTCAGATAGGGAAGTCCTGAACGGGCACATTTCGCACTGCGGTAAGTCAGAAGATTGAGATAAGAGTCCTGCTCAATTTCATTGACTGAGTGGTGGTAGCTGAGATAAACCATGCGCCCTTTTAAGCGGGAAGTCACTGCAATCGGCAAAATAGCTGAGCGTTCTGTTTCCAGATTGGTCACGCGCACCTTTTGCCCGGTTTGCAGGGACTGGGCCTGGGCCAAGGCTTCAGAAACATAGAGAATCTGTTCTTTGGGCATATCCATTGAAGCCAGGGTTTTGCCTGAATGAAAAGAACCAATCGCAAAGCGAATCCAACCGGCATGATCGCTCAAGGTTGAACAACCTGAATTGAGCACAATGCCTTCAGGTAATTCCAGCTCGTTGGCCTGGGGAAGCAAAAACTTGAAGGAAACAGGTCCGCGGTAGAGATCGTGAAACAAAGCTGGTTTTGAGGGTTCCTGGCGGTGTCGTGAAGTGCCCACTCCGCCATAGATCAAAGAGCCCTGTGAAAGCAGCTCATCCCAACTGACAGGCAACCCATCCGCATGTTCCGGGCGGCAATACAGCGGGCCACGGGTTTGAGAGTTCCCCTTCAAATAGGCTTGAATCCGATCCCAAAGCACAAAGCGGCAGACTTCCCCCTCTGCGCGTTCAAGTGCGCCGCCCTGTTCAGGGGCTTCAAACTGTTTTTGTAAATAGCCACTCTTCACATGTTCAGCCAAATCGGCATGTTCCAGGTTCAAATCAGGATCTGAACGCAAATGCTGAGAAACCTCAGCCATGGTGTCGTAGAGCAGAGTACAGGCCGAACGGGTTTCAGGGGGAGCGGCCCGGCGGGGAAGTGCAAGTGTCAGACGCCATTCCCCATTCTGGTAAAGACGCCCCTGTGAAACCTCGGGAGCAGTGGGCAAGCAGAGCGCTGCATGGCGCAGGAAAAAAGGCCCTGGCATGGGGTCAATTACCACCAGAAGGGTTTCGGGGGCTTTTAATTTTTCAATCCAACGGGTACGGTCCATCATCTGGCCTTCAAGGCCCTGGCCAATACAAATAATCAATTCACGCTTGCCGGGTTCCACCAAGGTCGGGTATTCAAGCGCCGGTCGCGAGGGCTCTGCTAAAAGCGCAGCATAGGCAGATTCTGGCAGCCCCATGCGCAAGGCGGCTTCCTGGCAGCCGGTTTGATCGAGCGGGAGATTGCCAAAGAACCGGTCTTGGGCCAAACCCTGAACCTGGGTTTGGTCATTTTTTTCGTAGGGCAGACGCAAAGGCCCCCCACGCAATTCGCCCTCTGCACTCACACCCAGTTTGCCCAAGAGAGCCAGCAGATTATTCCAAAGCCCATGGGCCACCACGCCTTGGGTTTGAGACAGACCTGCGCCCGGAATATGGACGGGAATTTTACGCGTTTCCACCAGTGAAGCGGCAATTGAACGCATGCCCGCCACCAGACGGTCGAGATAAGCGGGGTCAGGGGCAATCGTTTCGGCCACCCGCTCAATTTCATAGGCTTCAGATTGCGCAAGCTTGAGAAATTCTGTGAGACTTTCTTTGTCAGTCCACTGCGAAATAAAGCGTTGATCCAAAGCCCCTGGATAATTTTTCAGAATTTCGTGCGCCACGCCCAAAGCCAGCAGGCTGTCTCCGCCTGTGCGGATCAGCAGAATCCGCTCAGGTGAAAGCCGGGCCGCTAAGATCTTGGCACTCTCGGTGACACAGGTCTCGATCAACCAGGCATCCAATTCTTCTTTTAAAACCAGACGGTTAAACACAGGCAAATGGGAAACAAAGCCATTCCAACCTGAAAGCAGGAACAGACGATCGGGGCCTTCCAGTGCCTGATCCAGAGTCACCAGCGGGGATTCTTCACCGGCCTGAAGTTCAAGACAGCGGGCAGCAGCCCGCAAGCCAAATTCGTTGGTGCCCGTCAGATTGCGCACCCCCAGCAATCGGAAAACCTCATGCATGGCAAATTGATCAAAATAATCCAAATCCCCACCAGCATAGACCAAGGTACGCCCATAGGGCGGGCGATAGGCCAAGAGCAAATCAGCCAAACGGTTGATTGCATCCTGGTAAAAAAGCGGCACCCTTCGACCCGTCACATCCAAAACACTGGGAGAAAGCTGAAGGGGAAAAAGGGTGGGTTGCTCACCCATCGAAATCCGCAGTTTGGCAAAACCCTCTTCGGGCATTTTGTTTTCAATGATGCGCTCAAGCTTGCGGGTCATGCTGCGATAAAACAGAAAGGTCTGAATGCCCTGGCCATCGCGCTGACTCCAGCCCTGACTGGATTCGCGCAACATCGCGGTAAAGCGCAGATCCTCACGTTCAAGTTCTGCCACAAATACAGATCCTGGCAAAGCCAAGGGGCCAGGTGACTGAACGTCTAAACTGCCATTGGGTTTTAAAAAAGCCTTGCGCTCGAGCAATTGACCAAAGAAATACGTGCGCAGGAGATAGGCCCCCTGGGGAAGATCCTCAATGGCTGAAACACTTTGCGTTTCATTGACCTGAATGACGCCTGAAATACCCCCGCTGTAAAAGGGCCAATTGAACGAGGCCCCATAGTCTTGAAAACCAGCGGGATGAAGATAACCGGGAATACCGTGCAATTCCTCCAGCAATCCGGCATGTTTAATGGTGGGGAGGTGATTGTAGGAAGTTTTCATGCGTATTTACTGATGCCGCCTGTACTCGCTCGGGATTCAGGAAAACCTGCCCTGTCAGTATAGCAGACCCGTCTCAGAGCGACCAATTTGAAATCAGGGTTTTAAAGCCCCGACAAGATTGAGGCGGCCATGCCCATAAAAGGTATCAAACCCTGTTTCGCCCAGATCATGGGCTCCGGCTTCAATCCGTGCTTTGATTTGCTCACGGCTCAGCTCAGGCCAGCGGCTGCGCAGAAGTGCCGCCGTACCGGCCACGGCAGGTGTGGCCATCGAGGTGCCGCTGACCAGTCCATTCTCCGGGCACGGTTTCAAGACTGGCGGGCAAAGCCGGGTAGCGGGTGGAGAGGCGGTTGAGGGGCTGGGCTGCATTGCGCTGAAGTGTAACAGCGGTTCGGGCAGGCCCCAAACCGCCCGCAAGGGGAAGGCCCTGGCAGGAAAGCAAGAGCGACAGGCTGAGAAAGCAGGCGAGGGAACGCAGCATCAAGAACCTCAAGAAAGATCTGGAATTTTACTCATTTTAGCATGGAAAGGAGCGAGCGCCCTCGCTGGATTGGGTTGGAAAAGTGGGTTCAGGGTTTGGATGCTGAACGGGGATTCAGACAGGTGAAGATCTCATCCACCGAATAATCCTAGCGACTCTCCTGACAGTCTGAAATCATGCCTGCCGAAAATCGGGGAAGGTCAATCCGGATATTTAAATTGATGCCGAACTATGTCTTATTTTCAGCCTTGTTCATGGCTTCCTCAAGCAAGTGAATCACTTCTTTTTGACACGCAATGCCCTCTTGATTGAAGAGCCATTCATCTTCTTCGAGGCGCTGTAACTCTTTTTTTGCACAATCTAAGGGTGTTAAACCTGTTTTATCTGTAACAAAAACATTTGCCCCAAGGCTCAGATAATAGCTTAACATTTCAAGTTCTCCATTCATGGCCTTAGTAAAAATAGGCGTAGAGTAAGATCTTTTATCTTTTAAATTAATATCAAAGCCATTTTCAATTAAAAAATCAGCAATATCTTTCCTGCCAGCAAATCTCAAAGGATTTATATCTGTTTTATACCCATTCAAAAACGAGTATTTCAATATTTCTAAATTATCAAATTCCAAAGCATAAAAAATTGGGTCTAAATCATCGCCTTTATTTTTCTCTAAATAATCAATGATGGCGTCATTATCTCCCTTTTGAAAAAGATCTGGAAACATATAAGGTTTTAAGCCATAATCACATGAATTGATAAAAGTATCAAAATCATCCGCTAACCATGCCAATTCTTCATCTGTGGGCCCTCCATCCTCTGCGCAGGATCCATACAATTGTCGAAATACTTTGCCTCTGTTGGGGCCATTGATGCCTAAAATAAGGTAATCATAACCTGTTTGCTCTACACCAATGCCAATATAATCACGGGGAACAGCATAAACTTCGTCGAAAGCCAAATAAAGTAAATTTCGATTCTTTTGTCGAGGATTCAAACTGGCTCCATAAAAATGCAAAACATATGCACCATGATCCTCTCCATCATCAGGATGGTCTGGTGAATCACGCTTTCTAAAGAAACATGGAACAGGCTCTCCACCATTTATTTTTAAAAGAAAATGGCGATAAGATTCGGGCAAGTGAACTCCCAATTTTTGCTCTAACTCAGATATCTCTGAATCAGGAATCAATGGAAAAGAATTCTTAAATTTTGGTTTCATTGCTGACTATTTCCTTGTAGAAGATAAACCCAATACACTTCGGTAATATTCAAATCCTCCCGTATGTTGAAAGGCTGCATGTAAATCCTTTGGCACAAACTGGATTTCAACTTCAAGTTCATTTTGTGCATTGTAACGGAGATTTCCTGAATGATGGCCCGTCATATTGTCTTTTGCCAGAGTATTACCAAAATCTTTTTGATAAACTTTAGAATATGCATATTGGTCAGCTTTAGATGCTGCATCACCTAATTCTGCCGTAGAAGCTTTAATCCAAGTCTTACCTTTTGTCAGATCTTGCGTCGGCCCTCCTTTTTGTGTAACCACTTTGGTAAAATCAGGTATTCCGTTATCATCAAAGTGAATAGAAAAATTCTTGAACTGGGGAAATTTGGTGCACAATGCCCGTTTTGGGTCTTGAGCACAAATTTCAGCATAAGATACTTTTCTGGGTAAGTTCTTATATTGCTGATAGTATTTAGCACACTGATTTTTGTTTCCAACGCATTTTTTACCTAATAGTTGCCCTTTTCGTTGAAATTTTTTGGCATGAGCTTCTAAATCCTTGATCTTTTTTTCCACCAAGGGCATGGCTTTATGGCCTTTATTGGCTGCTCTCCATTTTCTCAGTGAGGCTAACGCACCCTCAGTTCCATACTTGGCTGCTTTGTAAGTACCTTTTGCTTGCTTGATCCCAAACATCATTAGCGCAATATCTTCAGATTTCTCTGGCAGAAGTCCTGCAAATTGCATTCCTTTTTGAACATTGCGATAGCCATCTAAGATCTGTTGAGCTTGGCCACTTCTTTTCATTTCATCCCAAGTGCCTAGACCATCTTGCAAGTCAAAGGATGCTTTTAAAATCTGCTCCATGACCCCAATTGGGATTTGATCTATCAAAGCATCAGCCTTACCTTTTGCTTGATCAAAGGCTGCTTTTTTTTGTTTCAGCTCAAGATTGGCTGCATTCAAATCTTTTCCCGCAGCTTCCCAAATAAAAGTCATGGGATCAAAATTCGGATTATATTGCTGTATTGAAAAACCTGATTGAGCCTGATACTCAAGTGTATCGGGATGAATAACGCCCTCAGCGATTAAACTCAAGGTAATCGCATCATCAAGATCTTCTAAATGATTGAGAACCTCAGATTTAACACCTTCCAGTTCAAGACTTATATCCTGACTCACCTGAGCTTTTTCTTGAATCAATTTTGTTCGTTGCTGCTGAATCCTATTGAAGACAAATCTGAGTAATTGCCTGGGGGTTTGAATATCTGAGATTTTTTCAATCAAATAGGATTCATTTTGCCCAGAATCCGCAGAAGAAAATTGATTGAAATTTTCGTATAAATAATCTTGCAAAAACAATTCTGTGATGCGAATTTCCTCAACAAATGTTTCAGAAGCCTCCAATAAAGAAGAGAGATTCCCCTCAAAATCATCTTGAAATAGGGTGAGATCTAGATCCAATGCTTGCTTATAAGCTTCAAATGAGTTTGGTTTTTCTTGCGCAAGAGCATCAGCCTGAGAAAGGATGTATAGATTTTGATTAATTTGTTGACTCAGTTCTTGACGATGGTTCTCAGTTAATTGCAAATCATTTTGAATTTTTACTTGAAGCTGTGTTTTCTGTGTCTGAAAAGCAGCTTTCTTATCCAGTAACCGTTGAGCCTTTACGGAAACCGCTGGCGAAGGCGTATCTGTTAGCACACCTTCCGCAATCAAGCGTTGATCCAATTGAGAAATCTGATTCAAAATTTGCTGATATTTGTTGATATCTTCTTGAATAGGGAGAGTCAAAGCATTTAATTTTTCTTCAAGTGCTTGTAGCCCTGAAGGAGTCCAAGCCATTGAGTATGGACATTCCTCCAAAGGCGTTGGTGTTGGCTCAGGACTAGGCGTAGGAGTAGGCGAAGCCACAACCGGCACTTCAGCAATCGTAAAGGTATCAAAATCTTCCCAACTATAACCAAAGGCATATGCCACATAATTACCGGGGGGCAAGTAATTTCCCTGATCATCTTTGCCATCCCAGGTCACTACCCGTGAACCTTCGCCATCAGGCGAAGCTACGTGAGACAGCAGAGGCCCCCAACGCACACCGCCATATTCATCAACAATCTCTTCATAAACCTCAACCCAGGTTACTTCATTCGGGCCTGTATCCAGGTTGAAATTGATTGTTCCAGGCCATTCTAAAGCAGTTGAAGCAGGATACAAAATCTTTGGTTCAACGGTGATTTCAACATACTTTGGAGGAGAAATACGAGCTGACCAACTGTTTACAAGATAAAGATCACTCCATGTAAAATTTACCGTCTGATTTGCTGGCCAAAAAGCCCAATCTGTCCCATTCGGACCACCACCGTATTTCCATTCTTCCCGAGGAGGGGCAATGATTTGATCTGGACGCTCAAGCGTACAATTTAATATTCCATAAAAATTACCTCCTCTTGCTTTCAGAGCCGGGCTTAGTTTTAAAGGCCCTTGTATTCCACCGTTCCCAACTTTAAAACGATTTTGCTTATATTGGGATGAATAATAAAAATCGCTACCAAAGCTGCACATAATGTCATCTCCAGATTCACCCAGTTGAATTCCACCGGTTCCATCTGGCGTGCTGGACAAGATAATTTCATCATAAGGGGATGAGCCATCAAAATGCATCTCATTCGTCTGCGATAGATTCCCTACAATCAAGCTATATACTTGCTTAAAACTCATTCCAATATGCTCTTCAAGAAACCAAGCCCTCATATGAAAATCTGGATTACTCAAGTATGAGGGTTTTTCTACAGGTTCAAAGATAAGACCAGGGGCCAAACCTGAGCCAGCAATTTGAACTTGAGTCGAACTTACAGTAGGTTCGCCATAGGTATAACTGACATGGTTCTTGATCGAAAAGCCCTTTTCTTGCAAACGCTTAGCACGCAACTTCGAGAAAAATTCTTTGCGCTTCTGATTCAGTTCAGTTGAAGAAAGTGTTGAAACCTGCGGAGTGAGTTTTGCGGGTTGGGTAACAGGGGGAGCAAACTGACAGCTCCCCAGTAAAAGCGTCAGGCTAAGGGCGAGAGGCGAGAGGCGAGAGGCGAGAACGATTATACATCCGAGATTTGCTCCATCCATTTCTTCATATAAACGTTTCAAATATAGCAATAAAATATGAAGAAATTTTATCTAAAAAGACAAAATTATCCAGCAACGTTATCTGTTTGTTAAATTGGAAAATTTGCTTCTGTCGCTTAAGCTAAAAAAACTAAATGGAATACTCGTTTCAAGCCCAAACCCAAAAGATAGTCTTTACTCTCTTTTGTCTAAAAAATTTACGTTTCTTCATGATTTTAAACCTCTGTTTCCGGCTCGGTTCCCTCTTTGCTGCCTTTTTCAGATCCCTTCAGAGTACGCAGTGCTTCGGTCAGTTTTTTGACCCCAATAATTTCCATGCCCTCAATTTTTTCTTTGAGCGGAAGATTGGAACAGGGCACAATCGCACGGGTAAAGCCCAGCTTGCAAGACTCCAGCAAACGGCGCTCCAATTGCGCCACTGAGCGAATTTCCCCGGCCAGCCCCACCTCGCCCAAATAAACCGTACGCCCATCGAGAGCGATATCGCGCACGCCTGAAATCAAGGCCATGGCCACTGCCAAATCTGCGGCGGGTTCTTCAATTGTTAAGCCCCCCACCACATTGACCAAAACATCGGATTTAGAAAGGTTCAAACCCACTCTTTTTTCGAGCACAGCCAGAATCTGAATCAGGCGCTGGTGGCTGATGCCATTGGCCGAGCGCTTGGGAAAACTTGCAAACGAAGAATAACTCAAGGCCTGAATCTCGACCAGCAGAGGGCGGGTGCCCTCCATGGTCACGCCCACAGCTGAGCCACTGGTTTCAGCGGTATATTCAGCCAGAAACAAAGCCGAGGGGTTTTCAACGGCCTCAAGGCCGACCCCCGTCATTTCAAAAACGCCCACCTCATGGGTGGCGCCAAAACGGTTTTTAATCGTGCGCATCAGGCGAAAAGAGCGGTAGCGTTCGCCTTCAAAATAGAGCACCGCATCAACCATATGCTCGAGCACTTTGGGGCCGGCAATATCGCCATCCTTGTTCACATGCCCAATAATCCAGATACAGATATGCTGTTGTTTCGCCAGTTTCAGCAAGAGATTGCAGGTATTTTTGACCTGGCTGATCCCCCCCGGTGGGGATTCCAGGCGGGAATCATAAACGGCCTGAATCGAATCCAGAATTGCGACGGCCGGGCGGCGTTGATCGAGCAAAGGCACAATTGTCTGCATTTCGGTTTCAGCCAGCAGAAAAAAGTTTTCAGACTGGTCAAAGCCCAAACGCTGGGCCCGTGATTTGATCTGCTGTGCAGACTCTTCGCCGGAAACATAAATGACTTCCTGGCCCTGTTTTTCGGCCATATGAAAGGCCGATTGCAAAAGCAGGGTTGATTTACCAATGCCGGGCTCTCCCCCCAAGAGCACCAAAGAACCCGGCACCAACCCGCCTCCCAAGGCACGATCCAATTCCCCCAAACCGGTTTTTAAGCGATCGGTTTCGGTATAGGCGATTTCCTGCAGGCGCAGAAGTTCCACCATATCCCCATGGCCATAGCGCTGCACAAGATCCATGCGGTTTTTTTTGTCTTGCACCAATTGTTCTTCGAGACTGTTCCATGCGCCACATTCGGGGCATTTGCCCATCCATTTGGGGGTATCTGCGCCACAACTGTTACAGAGATAACGGGTTTTGATTTTTGCCATACAGAAACATACACCTTTCGCGTACCCTAAGTATAGACCTTCTTTTCAGCGAATACAAGTACCTTCCCTTGGCTTGATTTTCGCGTTAAGGTATAGATCTATGACGCTCAAACACCATTCATTACGCACGGTGATTCGTTCCCTTTGGGATGAAATCAGCCTGCCATTTTTGTTGCTCTTTTTTACCTTGATGGGCGGGGCCTTGGGCTATCGTATCCTCTTTCCAGAAGAGAGTTGGACACGTCTGTTTTATATGACCGCCATCACCCTCTCGACAGTGGGATATGGGGATATCTTGGAAACCGATCAACACCCCCTGGCAGCCTGGTATACCATGCTGCTAATGCTGGCAGGCATGTCCATGGTGGTCTATGCGCTCTCAAGTGTTACTGCCTTTATTGTGGAAGGCCGTCTCAGTCATCTTTTGCTCGAAAACCGGATCCGAAGGAGAATTGCGCGTATGAACGGCCACTATATTGTCTGTGGCGCTGGCACCTTGGGTGTTCACGTGATCACCGAAATTCAAAACTCAAAAGAACAGGTGGTGGTCATTGATGCTGATCTGGAACGCCTGAACCGTCTCAAAGAAGAATTTCCAGATCTGATCGCCTTGCATGGGGATGCCACCAATGAACTCGACCTACAGGAAGCCAATATCGCCCAGGCCAAAGGCTTGGTCTCGGCCTTAAGCAACGACAAGGAAAATCTGTTTTTAACCCTGACCGCCCGCCAAATGAATCCCGATCTGAAAATTGTCTCACGTGCCGTCGATATTAACCTGCACAAACGCCTAAGAATAGCCGGTGCGGATTATATTGTCAGCCCCAATTTTATTGGCGGCATGCGCATGGCTTCCGAAATTCTGCGGCCCAATGTGGTCACTTTTCTCGATCGCATGCTGCGGGGCAAGGATCCCTCGATTCGGGTTTCTGAGGTCTTGATTCTGCCTGAAAGCCCCTATATTGGCAAATACCTCAAAGAAGTTCCGATTTATGAAAAAACAGGTTTGAATATGCTGGCCTGGTCGGCCACGGGTAAAAACGAAGACTTACAATACAATCCTGGGCCCGAGACGGTTTTACGCGCAGGTGGTTTCTTGCTCTTTATTGGCAACAACGAACAGCGCAAAAAATTAGAGCATTTATTAACGCATAAAAAATAAGGCTTTTTAAACGATTGCGGGCAAGCTCAAATCCAGACAGGTGGCCGCCCGTATCGCCGCCAAACAGGTAGCTTCATCCAAAGCCTCGAGTTGATGGCGATCAAACCAGGCGGGGTTTTGCAAGGCTGCCGTTTCAAACTGATTGATCGCAGCGCGGAGATGTTCAGGTTTCAAAACCTGGGTATCGTACCAGCCCAATGCCAGTGCTTGAATCTGTACCGCTAAAAGCGAATAAGCCTGCAAAAAGACAAATTGAAAGAGCGTCAGCCCTTTGGCCTGGTAAGGGTTCAAATTCAAAAGACGCCGCGTCAGATAATTGCGTAAAACTTCACCGATCTGAGCCCGTAAAGACTCAGAGATTTCATAGGGCAAGCCCTTTTGCAATTGCTTTAAAAAACGCTCAAGGGCAGGCGAGGGAAAAGGATTCAAAGCAGAGAACAAATCAATCGCCTCTTCCCAACGGGTGGGATAGACATGAATATCGCTGCGCCAGTGGTTCACCTGCTCGAGATAGAGTTGGGTTATCCCAGCTTCTGTCTGCAGGCTATCGGGTTCAGAATTCAAAATTTGCAAACCTTTCAAACAGCCCCGCAGCGAACGCACGGCACTGATACTGTGCTGCCAAATGCCTTCTAAGAGTAAGCCATAAAAAGGCAGCAAGTACTGTGCTGGCAGCTCTTGTTTTTGGTTCAAACGCAGCCATTCTGGCTCTTGGCTCAATTGCGCCGGACGCTGCACCATGCGCAGAACCAGTTCACCGGTTTCAGACAAAAGCTGAGCCGCTGTCTTGCAGGAACTTTTGAGGCTGGGGCTGTAGAGATTGGCACTTAAAGAGGCTTCGCGGGGATAACGCTGGCAAATCTCAGGTTTGGCGCTTTCACCATATTCTTTGTGAATAAAACACAGCAAATCCTCGTCTAAAAAAACACAGCGCGTGCTGCCTGGCTGATGGCGTAAAACAGCCCTTTCATCCGTGTTTTGGCCGGAAAAAATAAACGGCTCACGGAAGCGACCTGAAGGATGCTGGTCAAAAACAGCATACCATTGCGCGTAATAGTCAGCATCGACCTGAATTTGCCAAGGTTGTTGGCAACACTGGCCGCAGAGACTACAAGAGAAAGTATCTACCTGTTCAGGATAAATCAAAGCCAAAAGATCAGGTGAGCGTTCAGCTTCTTGCGCAACCTCTAAAAACCAGGCAAAAAGAGTCGCACCTTCGGGGGGAGTCCAGGAATCTGAATTCATGGTCATTCTAGGTGGGTACTGAAACGTCAAAGCCAAGCAAGCTCAGCTTATCTCTCAACATTTCAAGCGTAAAGGGCTTCATCAGATATTCATCTGCACCAGCAGCCAAAGCTTCTTGAATCGTTCCCAGTGAGGTTTCACCCGTCAAGGTCAAAATTTTTGTTTCAGCAAGTTCTTTGCGGGCCCGCAAGGAAAGGATCAACTCTTTTCCTCCCATTTCAGGCATATACCAATCCACCACAATCAAATCAGGGGATGCTTGTGCAGACAAGAGTTCAAGCGCCTGCACACCATTGTGCGCTTCACAGGCGTGTTCTGCGCCCAAATTTTCGAGAAAAGCCTTCATGATCAAACAAACATTCAGGTCATCATCAACCAGGAGAACATTCATGAGGATTTGTCCTTGATCTTTTTTCAAATGCTCTCAAAACTCTGAAATCTGCAATGCACATGATGCTTAGACCGCTTAGATTTGATAATTTTAACAGTTATTGATCAGAATTTCTATCTGGCTTGCAAAGAACATATCAAAGTGATATCATATAAATATCAAAAAGATTCTAGGAGGTTTCCCATGCAACGCACCCATGATAAATCAGCGTTTTCGCTCAATGGCTATGTCGCTTTGATTTTTACGGTTTTGGCAGTACTAGCCGGATTGTTGTTGCTGATCGTCAGCCCTGTCCTGGGAGGACTGCTCTTTGTCGCCACGATTATCTTCGGTTTTCCGGGGCTTTACTCCGTTGAACCCAACGAAGCCAGAGTCTTGAACTTTCTCGGCACCTATACTGGCACCGTCAAAGAAGCGGGTTTCTGGTGGTCAAACCCTTTTGCTGTTAAGAAAAAGGTCTCTTTGCGGGTTCGCAATTTCAGCAGCGAAAAAATCAAAGTCAATGATGGCAATGGCAATCCGATTGAAATTGCAGCGGTTGTTGTTTGGAAAGTCAGCAGCCCTGCTTCAGCCCTCTATGATGTTGATGATTACGAAGAGTTTGTGCACATTCAGAGTGAAACAGCGATACGCAGTCTGTGTAATGAATACCCGTATGACCACGCTGAAAACAATGGCTTAACGCTGCGCGGCAATCCTGAAGAAGTGGCAAATACACTTCAGAAAGAACTGGAAGCGCGCTTGCTGGATGCTGGAGTCAAAGTCTTAGAGGCACGTTTGAGCCACTTGGCCTATGCCCAGGAAATTGCCCAGGCCATGCTGCGTCGCCAACAGGCCCAAGCAGTCATTGCCGCACGCAAACAGATTGTAGAAGGTGCGGTCGGCATGGTCGAAATGGCTCTGCGCCAACTTTCTGAACAAAAGATTGTTGAACTGGATGATGAGCGCAAAGCGCAAATGGTGAATAACCTGATGGTTGCTCTGGTCTCTGAACAGGAAACGCAACCCATCATCAATGCCGGTACGCTGTATTGAAATGGCTGCCAAGAAACAATTTCTGCTGCGGATCGATCCGAAACTCTTCCTGCTTTTGGAGCAGTGGGCTACAGATGAATTCCGCAGCGTGAACGGACAACTGGAATTTCTATTGCGTGACGCGCTCAAACGATCCGGGCGATTGAAAGCAGAGCCTGGTTCAGAGGCCGAGAAATCCTCAGAGGCATAAAATAAAAGGGGCTGTCCCTCAAGACAGCTCTTTTTTTATGCCTTAAATTTCACAAGTTTTCAAAAGAAGGGTCTATAAAAATTAAGGACAAGTAAAGTAAAGTTTAATTTGAGGTCTTTTCGTAGATGCAAGTTCAGGCCATACGTACTTCTTCTCAAGCGCTTTTTCTCTCAGCCCCCGTGCGTCCGGCCATCAGCAGAAGTGTATCTCACCCCCACGCCTTAAAGCAGGTGGATCGTGTCAGAATCAGCCCCGAAACGCAAGCAAAAACCAACAAGCTCCCAAGTCCTGAGCAGACCGCCAAACGCCTTGATTTTTTAGTCGTTCTTTACCACAAGAGCCACAGTTCTCAAGAACGCGTTCAGCTCATTCACACCCTGGGACTGATTCAAGCACCCGAAACAGTGAAAGTGCTTGAAAAGCTCATGAAAGAGCCCCTTGACGAAGCCCAGGAAAACGCTGTGATTGCCGCCTTGGGATCAACCCGCCAGGCCCTAGCTTTGGCCCCCTTGAATGATCTCTACCGCAGTTATTGGAACCGCCCAGCAAAAAGACAACGCGTGATTGCCGCCCTGGGAGAAACCCATGCCTTGAGTGCACTTGAAGCTTTACGCCAGGCCTATAAGGATGCCTGGAACAGTCAAGATCTCAAACTCAGCATCATCCAGGCCTTGGGAAACACACGTCTGGCTGAAGCCACCCCGCTTCTGAAACAGATCTACCAGGATCATTGGAATCAAATACCTTTGCGTTTAGCTGCGATTTCAGCTTTGGGACAGACACGCAGTGAACAAGCCAGCCAAGAACTGCTCAAGATTTTTCAAGCAGAATCCAATCAGGGGCAATTCCGCCAGGCGGTCATTACAGCCCTGGGACAAACGCGCACCGAACAGGCCGCAGAGGCTTTAGAAACCCTGTATCCCCGTTTGAGAAGTGCTTCTGAAAAACAAGCGGTGCTCGAAGCGCTGCAGACGATTTATTTGCCGCTCGAAGCATAAAACTCAACCTGAAGCCTCAGCCAAAAGCGGAAGCACCAACGCCGATAATTGGCACTTCAGGCTTTTTTGAAATGCCTCCCGTTGCAGGGGATCGGCTTGAATCGCATCAAGTCCCTCACCAAAGCTGCGCGAAGGGCCCGGATAGAAGATCGTGGCAGAAGTAACAAGCGCATGCCCCTGGCGATCCCGCAGGGCATCGCGGTAGGCATGCATACGATCCAGATCCTCTTTCTCTGGCCCCCGTTGCGCTGAAGCCTGACGGTATTTTGCATCCCATAACCAAAGCTGGGGAGGCCTTCCCACTCGCCTCAGCTCGACGAGCAAATCAGGGCGTTGCGCATAGCTGATACTGTAGATTTCTCCCTTTGCGCCAAACTGGCGCTCAGACCAAACCTGAATCGAAATCTGTTTTCGCGGAAAAACCATCGCAAGTACAGATTGGCCACGGGGAAAAACCCGATACCAGGGTGTATTTTCCCAACGTGAAAACCAACTTCCTTCAACAAGTGTGAAGCCTGCATGGCTGAGCAAAGCGGTTAAAACAGAGACAAGATGGCACGCAGTCCAAATCTGGTATAAATCAGGCAAATTTTCAAGCGCACGCTGCGGTCCTTCAGCAGAAACAGAGAAGCTAAATCCCGCCTGCAGGCGGCGAAACTGCTTAAAAATCGAGAGTAGAAGCGGGTCGCGCGTAAAAACCGTTGGGGTTCTCCCCTGCAAAGTCAGGCTCTCCCATCCTTCAAAACGCAAGGCATACAAAGCTTTTAACCAGGAGTCCAGCCACTGAACCGCCTTTGCCTGGCCCTTTTGCTGCAAAAATGCTTTTAAAAAACGCACCCTGTTTTCAATCAGAACCATGCCCGCTTTGATCTTCTGATTTTCAGCCGTCTCAATACTCAGACGCGAACGCTGATCCCAGACCCGCTGCTTTTGCCAATAGCTTTTTAAAAGTGGTTTGCGGGCCTGATGCAGACTCACAGCCTGGGGTTCACGCTTTAAAACAAAGCGTGAGCTTTTCTTCAAGACCGCAAGCAAGGCCAAAAGTCCTTTTTCTGCTTGCTGCCCCAAAAGTATTTCCTGAAGCAAGGCAAATTCCTGCTGCCAGCCACGCAAGGGTGCAGGCACGTTGAGTTCCCCCCCCATCACCGCTTTTCCCGGAAAAACAGCCTGCCCCCATTCCAAGGGCAAAAGATAGTGTAAATCTTCCCAAAGGGCCAGAAGCCCTTCCGGCCCCCAGCTTTGGGGCCAGACTTCAAGTAAAGTTTCACTTTGCAGGCACCCGGCCCGATAAACGCGTAGCCAATAACGCCCAGGGCCTCGTTTTTCCCAAAGCGTACGCATTTGAGCTGAAGCGGGATGCCATTGCAAAGGCAGACTCTGCTCCTGCAAATACACCTCAGTGTCCAAAAGATCAGCTTTCGCACCCGCAAAAACAATCCAGGCCGACTCCCATTCGGGCAGAGAGGTCAAAGGCTCTCCACGCAGGTCAACAAATCGCACTTCAGCTGCCAAAAGCAAAGCCCTGGTTCAGAAGTTGGCGACGTAAAGAAGCCAAACGTTGAGAAGAAAAGGGGAAAGATTCAGCGGGAAGTAAAGCCTGAACCGCTTCTAAGGTGCTTAAATCAGCAGGATTGGCACTGCGCAGGCGGGCCAGAATTTTCTGCTGGATCTGTTCATCGAGAGCGGTTTGCCAATCGATGCCCAAAGCTTCTGCGGCTGTGACATAGGCCTGAATATCCGTGAGGGTACGAAAAGCAAACGAAAGCAGAGGTTCTAAACAATCCCGCAATTCAATCAAAAGCGTTTGATAGGGGGCTCCTTCCAGTAACAAAGCCAGGTCATCACGACTCGCCTCAAGCAGCAAAACCTGTGCCCGATCGAAGATTTTATCCGCCAGCAAATGGGTACTTTCGTCCAGATTGATCGTTCCAATCAATTTCAAATTGCTGCTCAGGGGCAGCGTTGAACCGTCACTGAGGTCAAGGACCGCAGACTCGCCCCGGCGTCGCACCTCTGTAGCCGAGAGCAGTGGGGCAAAATAGTGTTCAACACGGGCCAAATTCATTTCATCTAAAATCAGGTGATAGGGGCGCGCAGGGCGATTTTCCCGTCGGGCTTGCAGGGCTTCTGCCGCTGCCTCACGCAAAAAACGACTGGCGGGTGAATCAAAATAGGTCTGCTGCAAGGGATTAAAATAACCCAACCAATCCTCGGGTTGATTCCAATGGGGAGAAACCGCCAAAAGGCAGCTGTGAGCCCCCGCATGGCGGGCATAGGCCTGGGCCAGCCACGATTTCCCCAAACCACTGGGGCCAGTTAAAATCACCAGCGAAGCACTCTCAAGCGCCAGATGATAGCGTCGAATCAAAGCAGGGGCCAGCAAGAGTCCTTCTTTGCGAATTTTTTGAACCATCTGCTCGAGTTTTTTGCGTGGCGAAACTTGCGTCCGAGGCAGCTCTAAAACAGGTAGTTGGGCTTCGAGGGCTTGCCAGGCAGAAGGTGAAATGCGAAAGACATGGCCCTGAGGCCGTTTCAAAAAGGTTTCTGATTTCCATTCAGGCAACTGTTCAAGCGCTTTGCGCCCGATCGGACGCGACAAAAGCCCTTGAATCTGAAAGCCAATAAACCAGGGAGCAGGAGGTTCAGCCCCTGTCTGGTAGGCCGCACTGAGAAGCAAGCCCTTCGCCAGGAGCCCTCCACCTGGGCCTGAAAGCCAAAATAAAAGCACGTCGCCAGTCTGCATGCGGTGAAAATAGCGATCCACGACCCACTCGCATTCCGTCTCAGCCACTCCCTGCCCCACCTCCAGCAGGCGCGCATGCAAATCAGAGTGCGGCTCAAACTGAATCAGCCAGGCAGGACGTTCAGAATCAGAAATACCCATAAAACAATCCTTTTTCAGAATTTTCAGCCTCAGAATTTGCTACCCCGTTGCGAAAAAGCTTAGCATGAATTTGAATAGAAACAGTACACCTCAAAACAGGAAGTTGTGATGAAGCCTCAAACCGAGATCGAAAAAACATCCCTAACCTTAGCAGAACGTCTCCAGCACCGGCACAAACATCTGACAGTAACGGCCAACCTCTCCCGCAAACGGGTTTATAGCTGGGTCGAAGATCTGCTCGGCATTCTCTTTCCCCATCTGGAAGAACATATTACCCCGGCAGAAGAAATTTCAGTCAGGTTAACTGAATTGCAGGCGCAACTGGGACGTTTACTGAAACAATTGGGTACAGAACCTGAAATTTCAGCTTTGTTTTTTGCTGAGGATTTGCCTCACGCAGATCTCTGTATTCAACAGGATGCCAAGGGAATCTGGCAGGGCGACCCTGCCGCCCATAGTCTGGATGAAGTGATTATGACCTATCCAGGTTTTTTGGCCGTCGCCATTTACCGCCTGGCCCATGCCCTTTGGAAACGCCAGGTTCCCATTCTGCCCCGCATGCTCACCGAACACGCCCATCAACTGACCGGCATTGATATTCACCCCGGTGCGACGATTGGTTGCCGTTTCTGCATTGATCATGGCACCGGCGTGGTGATTGGAGAAAGCACCTGGATTGGCGACGACGTCAAACTTTACCAAGGGGTTACCCTGGGGGCTTTGTCTGTTGAAAAAAGCCTTGCCAATACCAAACGCCATCCCAGCATTGAAGACCGTGTCGTGATCTATGCCAATGCCACAATTTTAGGGGGCGAAACCGTGATTGGCCATGATACCATCATTGGCGGAAACGTCTGGCTGACCGATTCTGTTCCTGCCAACTCCCTGGTTTACCACAAGGCACAAATCACCGTGCGCAATAAGGAACACTCTTGCATTCAAGATGTTTGCAGCACTCAAGCCACAGACTGATCGCGCGCTGCTTTTCGCTGGAGTTTCTGACGCAGCCAACCCATTTCGGCTGGGCTGAGCGCTTGAGTCAAGACCAATAAAACAAGGTAAAAAACAAGCGCACTGGGAAGAATCACAAGCCAGTGCAAATTCAGCCTGTTCAGCTCCCAAACGCCGGCAGCCATCATCAGAGAGCAGAGAAAAGCCCTGCTCCATTGACTTAATTTGAAATCAAGCGGAACCAAGCGTGAAAGCCAATAGAGATTGATCATCCCTACCAAAATTTCAGTTAAAACCGTACTGTAACTGGCCCCTACCATGCCCCAACGGGGAATCCAGAAAAAATTAAGCCCGCCATTGACAAGCACGCCCAAGGCATTGCTCCAGGCCAAAAGGCCATTGCGGTGAATCGCGGCAAGGCTGTAGAGGCTGATATGGTTGAAATAGACAAAGAGCAAAGCCCAGAGTAAAATCTGCCAGCTATAGGCTGCGGGCGCAAAGGGAGCCCCCAATAAAGCGGGAATCATCTCAGAGGCCAATAAGCTTCCCCCCAACATCACGGGCAGCACAAAGATCCAGGCCATCCGCATGGATTGAGCCACCAATTTGCCCAATTCCTGTCGCCGGGGCAATGAGGCCAGCACAGGATAGATGGCCATCAGCAGAAGATTGGGCAAGAGAATCAGCAGATCCAGTAATTTCACAACCGCCTGGTACCAACCGACCTCTGCTTCTGGCCTTCCCATTTGATAGAGCATGGCCACATCCATACGAAAATACAAGAGCGCAAACAATCCACTCAGCCAGAAGGGCATTCCTTCTTTCAACAAGCGCAGGGCAAACCCCGTCTCCCAGGCTGGAGAAGTGGCCTTCGAAAAGGTTTGATAGAGCCCAGAAAAACCCCAGAACAAAGAAAGCAGATAGGCGCAAGCCAGGCCTTGCATCAGCAGCAAAATATCCCGACTCCAGAATAAAATCACAAGGGTCGTTCCCAGCGTCAGCACACGGTTCTGTAAGCGCAGACTGACTTCTCGCTCAATCTGCTCAAGGCCGTTAAAAACGGCAGATAGCGTATCCTGCCAGCCCTGGGCCAAAGTAATCACAGCAGCCCAAACCAAGATCAGCAAAGCTTCGCCACGCAACCCTGTCAGGGCCCCACTGCCTATGATCAGACAGAACGTCAATACAGAGAGCAGGGTTTTTAAGCCCAAATGATGTTTAAGATAGCGCAGGGTCTGGGCGCGTTCACTTGCCAATTGACGAATCATCAGGGTATTCAAGCCACACTCTGAGAAATAAACAAACAAGCCCGAAAATGCCAGCGGAAAAGCATAGCGCCCATATCCCCTATCGCCTAAGGCATGTGCAAGCACCAGAAAAAATACCAGGCTAAAAAAACGGCTGACCGTTTCAGCCAAAAGCTTAAAGCGGATATTGCGACTCAAACGGTTCATCAAGGAAGGTGGTTCTGACATGTTGGTATTTTACCTGCAAATCAGGTTTCTGCCTGAGGCAAAATATACAAAATAATAAACTAATTTATAATATATTTTTTATCTTTTAAAAACAAAATAAATACAATAATAAACTCAAAATAATTACGTTTAATAATTATCTAATAACAAGTAATAATTAAATCTATATAATTGACAATTAATAATTATCAAAATAAACTTAAACTCACACTTCGCAAGATCGGTTCGAAACACGTGAAAGGAAACTTATGAAATTCAACCCACTTCAAAAATTGTTGGGAAGTTTAAGTCTGACCAGTATTGTTCTGGCATCACCCGTGCTGGCAAATCCTGCATCAGAAGCTCCCCTGGTGATTCAAATGGCTGCCGAAACAGTCAGCGATGAAAGCGATGAAGAGCCCAGCCCCCCAAGCAGTCCCGCCCCCTCCACAAGTGCAAACAAACGGGCGATTGGGGGCAGAAATATTTCAGCCTTTACCCGCAAAAATCTATATGGGGGCTCCAGTATTGGCGGTTATTTTGATACCGAGTATATTTTTCCTGCCAATCAACCCGCCTATTTTGACAACCACCATCTGATTCTTCAGGTTTCTTCGATGTTGCATGAGCGCATCTTTTTCAATACTGAAATTGAATTTGAACATGGTGGGATCATTGGCGGGGGCTCAAATGATGGAGAACTTCGCATCGAACAAGGGTTTTTGGATTTTAAGCTCGATGATTGGATGGTTTTTAGAGGCGGGGTTATTCTGGTTCCCCTGGGCAGACTCAATCTGCTGCATGACTCCGACTTTCGCGATACCACCACCCGACCGCTGTTCACGAATGTAATCATGCCAACGACCTGGATGGAGCCTGGAGCCGGTTTTTATGGCACCCTTTACCCCGATGAGAATTGGGAAATTTTTTACGAAGCCTACGTCTTACAAGGGCTCACAGACAATCTTCAGGATGGAAAAGGCCTGAGAGGAGCCCGCCCCAGCCTCTCTAAAGACAATAATAATTCCAAAGCCTTTACCACCCGAATGGGTTTCAGCCCCTTTATCGGACTGGATTTTGGATTGGGCGCCTATTATTCAAGTATTGATGCACAATCACAAAAACATCTTGGACTTTTCGTCGCTGATTTAAATTGGCGCAATGGCCCCTTTGAATTGCTTGGAGAAGCAGGTTTGGCCGTTCACAGCCCCACCAGCTATACCTCAGGAGAGCAAACAATTGCCCTCAATGGCCCCATGTGGGGATACTACCTTGAGGGGCATTACCATCTCTTTCCTGAATTTCTCAAGGGCAGCCTGTTTGGAATCGATCTCAGCAATCCCGTCTTTACATTGGTAGGCCGTATTTCTCAGGTCGATACCGATGCTTCTCAACTCAATGCCAATGACCGCACAGAATTGGTTTTGGGAGTCAATTACCGGCCCATCGCAAATACTGTATTTAAATTGGAATACCAATGGAATCTTGAAAACCAAGCCTTTCTCACAGGAGATTTCAGCAAAGAAATCAACAACAATCAATTGATTGCCTCTGTAGCTGTAGGTTTTTAAATTCGAAGATCCTCTTGAAAAAGAAGAGCAAAACAACCTATGTTATGTTACAGGAAGAATAAATTGGGCAGTCTGAGGCTCAGATTTCAGACTGCCTGCTTTGAGGATAAAACCATGCGCCTTCTCTTTACACACCTACTCCTGCTGACACTGTTCTTGGCAAATAGTCCTGTTCTGAACGCCTCTGCGGCAGAAAAACCAGAATTTTACGAACAGGTCTATCTCAACGAAGAGGCAGCCTTAAAGCTTATTTTCGGCGATCTAAAATCCGAAAAACATCTATTGACGCTCAATGCTGAACAAAAAAAACAAATTCAAAAGCAGCTGCGCCGTAAAATACCCGAAACCAGCCTGCCCATTTGGTACGGTTTGCAAAATGGAAAGGTCGAGCGCTATGCCCTGATCCTGGATGAAGATGGAAAACATTTTCCAATCACCTTTATTGTGGGGCTCAGCCCTCAAGCCAGTGTGACACAGGTGGCCGTGATGGTTTACCGTGAACGCCGGGGCGACGGTATTAAGCGCAATCGCTTTTTAAGTCAGTTTGTCGGAAAATCTGGCAAAGACCCGATAGAAGTCAATACCGATATTATTCACCTGACAGGTGCCACCATCTCTTCTTGGTCGATTGCCGCAGGGGTTCGCAAAGCCATTGCCCTGCTAGAAATGTTGGTTCTCAAGTGAAAGGCAGACGCTGGGCGCATCAATTACACCGCTGGGTTGGCATTCTTTCCTGTCTGTTCATGCTTGTGGTATCGGGCACAGCCCTGGCATTAAATCACGCCGATCTCTGGCGGGCCTGGTTTTTGAACCCTGCCAAAATTCAAAATTTTCACCTCAGCCAAGCCCGCGTTCTGACCGCAGACCCCCATCGCACGGGACATTTGCTCGCTGCCGATCAAAAAAATCTGTTTGAGAGCCGTGATCAAGGCCAAACCTGGCAAGAGCTGAAGCTCTTCGTACCCGCCGAAAAGGTTTCAGGGATCGGCTTTTCACCTGAAAAAGCCGATCAAATCTGGGTGGCCCTGCGCGAAGTCGGAGTTTATTTTTCTGAAGACGGCGGTGAAATCTGGGAAGAAGTTTCCGATTTGCCCTTTAACCCTCTGAGTGGAGAAAAAATTGAAACCCTGCTGGTAGGGGCAGGCCCCAGCTTGCAACTGCAAACAGATTTGGCTTGGTATACACAAAGCCCGCAAGGTGTCTGGAAAAGACAGGCCCTGACAAGCGGTCAGGGTCGCCAGGCCCTGGATATTCATGATCTGATCTGGCGTCTGCACACGGGGCGCTTTGCTGGCAATGCGGGCTTAATCCTCTACGATGGCATTGCTCTGAGTTTGATTTTTCTTTCATTCAGTGGGCTCTGGCTGGCCCGCCGCCCCAAACGCAAACCCACCCACAAACCGACAGCCCCCTCTTTGGAGTATCCCTCCCATGAAGAACGCCTGGTTCAAAAAGACGAATCACTTACTTAAACAGGGCCTGCTTGGGGGATTGCTCCTCCTGTCTGGATATCCCAACGTGGAGAGCCAGGCTCAGCCTTCTTCAAAGCCAAAAGAAGCTCCCCTCACGCTGGTACAGCGTATGGGCTATAGCATGGGAAGCCTGTTTAAAATCATGCTCTATAGCCCGAATCCCGAGCAGGGGGGGCAGCTTGCAGAAAAAGCGCTGGCATTGATTCAAGCACAGGATGATTTGCTTTCAGATTGGAAAAACAACAGTGAGTTGATGCGGGTTTTACCTCAGGCCTGGCCCCATCCCAGCCCGATTTCAAACCCGCTATACGAGGCGCTGATTGAAGCTTTGCATTATAACCAAATCAGTCAGCAGGCCTTTGATATCAGTGTGGGTCCTTTGCTTTCACTCTGGGGATTTCGCGGAGGTGGTTTCAGCATTCCGAGCCCCAAAGCATTAGAACAAACCTTGAAAGCCGTGGGCTCAGATAAAATCAAACTGTATTCTGATCCTCCCCGCCTGCAGTTGCTCGCACCCGGCATGAAACTGGATTTTGGAGGTATCGGCAAAGGCCGAGCCTTGGATTTGGCCGGAGCCTATCTGCGTCAGCAGGGCATTCAAAGCGCCGCTTTAAGCTGTGACAGCAGCAGTCTGTTTATCGGTGCCCCCCCCAACTCCCCCAGGGGCTGGCCAGTTGGAATCAAAGCCCCCGATCAAAGCGAAGCCATTCTGAAAGGGCTCTGGCTTCAAGATCAGGCCCTCTCAAGCAGTGGTGACAATCAACAGTTTTTTGAAAAAGAGGGAATACGTTACAGTCATATTCTCGATCCCCGTAGCGGTTGGCCAGCCCCTTACCGTGGCAGCATGACTGTCTTGGCAGCTTCTGCGGCCCAAGCGGACGCCCTCTCCACCGCTTTGTTGATTTTAAAACCCGAGGAAGGAAAACTTCTGGCTCAACAGGAGCAGATTCAAGCCTTCCGGGTTTGGGGCTTCGAAGCAAATTGGCAAATTGAAATCATCAACGCTCAGAGCTTGCCACAATCAAACACGGCCCCGGTTTTTCAAGGCCATCTCTGAAGCTGCAATGGCTTTGGGTTCAGGCCAGGAACGAAAGAGCCAATCCCCGCAGGGACTGGTAATGCCAAACCAATAGGACTCATGCTTATAGTGATGCCAGACATGAAATTTTTTCATGAAGCGGCTATAGGGATTGCGGGGAGTATAATCAGAATGCGCCAGCCAATGCGTCCATTCGTACAGCAAATAATACAAGACAGTGACCGTTAAAAAGCTCATGGTTCCTTCCCAAGTCCAGGTCAAGAGCCAGCCGATCCCGATATTTAGAAATACAGCCCCCCAAATCAACCACGCTTCAGCAAAAACATAGCGTACCTGTTTGGGATCTTCATGGTGAATATAATGAATTTGATCCATGGCCCAGTGCCAGAAGCGATGCTTTTCACCGGTTTCTGGCCGGGGGAAATGCAGCAGATAACGGTGCACAAAATATTCAATCAAAGGGCTCAAAAACAGAATTAAAAACACCAGCCCAAAATAAGGTTTCCAGGCTGCGGAATAGACAAGCCAGCTCAAGCTTGATAGGGCGAGTAAAAACCAGGGCCAAAGTCTTTTTTGAGAGAAATAAATCAAGATCGTTTGACGCAGAAGAGGATCCACAGGGCACCTCCAGAAAGACCTGACTCCATCATAGTTTTTTTCAGATCTTTGTTCAAGCACCCAAGGGTTGAGATGAGCTTAACTGACGGGCAAGGGTATAAATTCAGAATCTCCTTTGACGCCTTCGAATTCACCCTTCAGCCATTTTTCTTTGGCTGCGTCAATCAATTCCTGCTTGGAGGCAACCAGATTCCACCATAAAATACGGGGGCTATCGAGCGGATCTCCCCCTAACCAAAGCCAACGGGCTTGTTCTGAATAACGGATCTCAAAGCTTTGCTCAGGTTCAGCCACTAAAAAACAGGGGGCTGAATAGGAGGCTTCACCGATTTTCAGCTCACCTGCCACTAAGAAGAAAGAGGATTCGCGCTGATCTGTTTTCAAAGTCCATGCGCCTGCCTGCTGGGCTTCAAAATCGACCAGAAAGGGATTAAGCGAGCAGCTGACCGGGGCTTTATTTCCAAGTGCTTCACCTATCGCCAAACGGGCACTGAGCCCAGCTTGAATGTCCCAAACGGGCAAGTCTGCTTTGACGGCATGCGCTACCCAAGGATCTACCTGTTCTTCCTGCTCAGGCAAGGCCAGCCAGAACTGTACCATATGAATCCGGTGAGGCTGGGTACGATCGGCTTGAGGGGTACGTTCAGAATGCACAATGCCCTTGCCACTGGTCATGAGCAAAACGTCTCCTGGCTCCAGCACAAGATCATAATCAAGGCTGTCGCGGTGATGCATCCTGCCTTCAAAAAGATAACTCAAGGTAGACAGTCCGATATGCGGATGCGGGCGCACATCGGTTCCCGTTCCTGCCGCAAATTCGATCCGGGGCAAATAGTCAAAAAAGACAAAAGGGCCCACCTTGGGGCGGGGAAGATGGGGAAGATAACGCTCAATGATCACGCCTCCACCTAAATCCTTGGCATGGGCAGAAAGAGGAGTGAGAGCTGAATTCATCTGAGGTTTCTCCAATTAATTTAATATTGAATTATTTGATAATAAATTATATTCACAAGGCTGTCAAACGCTTCGCGTCTGGCTCAAGCTCCTGCAAGTAGTGAGCAGGGGTAAACACCCCCATCACACGCAGCCTCAAGACAGTACGGGTCTCAGGGCTATCCATCGGAAAGAGACCCCTTATGGCTCCACGGGCAGGGAAGCGAGGCATCCCTCAAAATAAGCAAAAGAATTTCTGAATTTTTCAAGCCCCAAACTTTCAAAGGCATCGGTTCCAGCTTCAGAACGCACCCCCAAACTGCCCAGAGCCTCTTGTAGGCTCAGACCGTCTGCCAACAAAGCTCCCTGGGCATAGACACGTGCCAATTGAAAACCCACCCCGCCAAAATAATCTGTTTTCAAGAGACAATAGGGGCTATGGGGAGCCTGCTCGGCCATCAAAGCATGTATAAAAACAGAATCACAGAGTACCGAACTTAAAGGATGTGAACGAAAAGCCACAGGCCGAAGCGGCACAAAAGCAGTCTCTGGATATTGATTTTCCAAATGCTCAAGCCAGGAGAGATTCAAGGGTACGAGCACAAAGCCCTGGGGCAAGGGCAAGACCGGCAAATGAAAACGGGCAAAAATCTCTGGGTTCAGAGGGGCCTGAACAAGCAGGGCATCAAGCTGGTGTCCCATGCAGACTGAGCTTCAGACCCTGACATCCACCAAACTGTGGCCTGCAGCTTCGATCAAAGAAACAGCGGCAGCACCCTGCTGCGTTTGGATTTCCTGCGCTTTGGCAGCAACGGCCAAAGCCGTCTGCTCGATATTTTCTTTGCGGCTGAGTGCCGCCTGTACCACGTCCAGGGCCGGTGTAGAAACAGAAGAAATAGCGTCCATGCAAAATTCTCCTTTGGATTTAAGCAGTAGATTTGGTCTGATTATAGCATTGAAGCCAAGCAAAAAGATAGCCAAAAATAGCTGAAAAATTGGATTCAGAAGCTTTAAATTTAGAGCTTTTCTGCTTTTTTGGGGTTAATCTGAACCTTTGAGCCTGGTTTAAAGGCTGTTTCTAGCTCAGAAACAATCTCATCACCGGCTTTCAAGCCTTGAAGAATTTCAGCCTCATCATCATTTTTAAGCCCCACCTTGACCGTCTGTAAAACCAAGCGCTCCGCTTCGATTTTAAACACCTGCCACTGCTCATCCTGTTTAAACAAAGCCCGCTCAGGCACAACAAGAACCCGCTCTTTTTCTGCAGTAATAATTTTCACGTCCACACGCGTACCAGGGTATAAATGCAGTGCAGCAGGCGGGGCACTGACAATGACTTTGATCCGCTGCTGCTCAACCCCCAACGCTGAAAGTTTGGTAAAACCAGCAGGATAGATCCGCGCCACTTTGCCCAGCACCTGCTGATCCTGCAAGGCCTTGCCAGAGATCTCGACCTTTTGACCCGGTTTGACCTGGTGAATTTCTTCTGAAAGAATATCCACTTCGATTTCTAAGGAATTGAGGTCTCCCAGCTTCAAGATCGGGCTGCCGGCCGGCAAGACAGTGGCATCACGGCTTTGCACCTCAAGCACAGGCCCTGAAACAGGGGCGGTGATCACGGTTTTGCCCCATTCATCCTGTTTCTGGCGCAACTGCGCATTGACTTGCTCTCGCTGGGCCTGATACACGCCACGCAGATACTCCGGGTCTTGCAGAGTCTGTTTTAAGCGCTGTGCTTGCAATTCAGCCACACGCAAAGCCTGATGCGCTTTTTTTTCTTCTAAAAGCGCCTGCTGGGCCTGTTTGCGCATGACCAAAACCTGTTTGCGCACGTCTTCAAGCTGGGCCAAGGTGAGGGTCCCCTCGCGATAAAGCGTCTCCTGCCGGTTCAAATGGCGTTCCAACTGTGCCAATTCAGCTTCCTGGGCTTCACGTTGACGTTGACTCTGGCTGCGCTGCAAACGGGCCTGTTCGATCTGGGCCTGGGCCACAGCCAATTCAGAGGACTTCGGCTTTTGGCTTTGAATCCCTTGTGTCTGGGCCGATATTTCAGCCAGACGCGAACGCAAACCCGCAATCTCAAGACTGCGCCCCAAACGGTTAAGAGCGATTAAAACCTGTCCCTTTTCAACCCAGTCGCCTTCTCGCCAGGGCAAACGGGAAAGTTCTCCCGCGACAGGCAAATTCACAGTATATTCACGTGCCAGACGGGTTTTCCCCTCTTCAAGAATAAACTGGCGCACCCGCCCCAGCTTGACCTGAATGCTCTCAACGTTCTGGATCGGCTCCCTCAGAGAAACAAAAGCAACACCCACCAGCCCTATCCCAAGGGCCAAAATCCACCATTTTTTCTTGAGTTGGCTCAAGATCTGCTTGAACATATTTACTCCCGAGATTTTAACGCCTCAACCATATCCAGAGAGGCAATCCGCTTACGAGACAGCCAATTGCTGACTAAAACATAGCCTAAAATGGTCAGGGCACTGATCCAATAGGTTTTATTGCTGAGGTAAAAGGGAAACCGGTAAACATCTGTGACGTAGGCCTGGGTAATGGCCATGCACATCCAGGTCCCCACAGGCAACCCCAACAATAAGCCGAATAAAGACAGGAACAGATTTTCATTGAAAACAATCCGCCCGACTTCTTGAGTAGTGTACCCCAAAACACGTAAGGAGGCCATTTCACGACTGCGTTCAGTGATATTAATCGCCGTAGAATTATAGATCACAGCGACCGCAATGATCCCCGCAAAGAGGGTCAGAAAAAAATTCGAAATGCCCATGGATTCCCCCATGGTTTTATTAAAATTGTCGAGTGAATCCGATTTTATTTCTACAGCTGCCACAGCGGGCAAATCCTTGATCTTGGCGCTGACCTCAGCCTGAGAGCCAGGATCAATCTGCAAAAGCAGGGCATTGAGCGCATAAGCTTCCCCCAATAAATGGCTGAGCGTTTCCAGTTGCATATAGGCTCCTGCCCCCAAAAACTGGGTCACGATTTTTTCTACCACAACTTTTTTTTCACGGGTCACCCGGCCAAAAAGTGGTTTGAGCGTCACCGTATCCCCCACCTTCAATCCCAAACGGTTGGCCTCAATATCCATCAGGGTGAGGCCCTTTTTTCCCAGTTCTACGGGTTGGGCCTGGGCATCGAGCAGACGAAAGAGCCGGTGAGTCTCAGGCAGGCCCGTAATCAGCATCTCTTTACGTTTCCAACCTTGGCGCAACTCGAAGGGATAGAGCAATAGCGGCTCAGCCCTGCGCACATGGGGCAGGCGTTGCGCCTCGAACAAAGCCTCTTTGCCTCTTTCAAGATACAGGGTCAAACGAATATCTTCCCTTTGCACCAATTCAAACTGGTGGTGTATCAAAAAACCCATCGCATCACTGGAGAAATACCCCATGATTACAATCGCAGTTGAAAGCATGACCCCCAAGACAGTAAAGCCAGACCGCATGGGATAACGTGCCATATTGCGAAAAATCATTTTATTGGTAAAACTCAGACGCTGCCACAGCCTGGGAAAATACTCCAAAAACATGCGTTTGGCTGAACGAGGCGGGCTGTCGCGCATCGCAATGGCGGGTGAAATTTTAACCACCCCGCGTACCACCGTTAAGGCGCTGAGCAAGCCACAGGCAATGCTGATGGCCTGCGCACGCAAAAACAGGTCAGGATAAAATTGATATTTCAAAATGGGAAAGCTGAAATAATCCACATAAATGGTAATCATGCCCCGCCCCATCCATTGCCCCAAGACATACCCCAAAAGCCCACCGATTAAGCCCACCAGCCCCGCAAAGCGCACATAATGCATGGCCACTTCAAAATTGGTATAGCCATAGGCTTTGAGCAGGCCGATCTGCATCTGTTCGCGGCGCACCATACGGGTTAAAAGAATCACCAAAATCAAGGCTGCAATGATCAAAAAGATCGTAGGCGTTACGCTGCTGGAAACCTTCAGCCCCTCCAATTCACTCTGCAAATACCAGTTGGAGAGCTGATCCTTGCGCTGGATCTTGGCATAAACCCCATAGGGCTTGAGCAGGTCTTCGGCCTTGTCCAGCAAAAGTTTTAAACGTGAGGGTTCAAAGACTTCGCCCACAATTTCATTGACTGCCCCCTTCATATCGAGGTGGCTTTCAGCCCAGGCTTCCTGAACCCAGACAATCGCGAATTTGCGTGGATTGGGCAACATTTCCTGGGCATTGCGAATCGTATACACATATTCAGGGGATTGGGCTGCGCCCACAATTTTCAGGCTTTGGCGCCGCCCATTGACATTGACGGTGATCCGATCGCCGGGTTTGAGCTGATTGGCCGTCAGAAAGCGGTCATTGACCAAACATTCATCAATTCCACTGGCCGAAAAATAGCGCCCATTCATCAGATGCAAGCCATCAATCACCCGTTCATGACGAAGCGGAAACGAGGTAATCCGCGCGATTTTGGTCTCATTTTGACCGGCCACTGTCAGATTCACATCTTTGACAATTCTTCCCCGCACAGCCCTGACACCGGCTAGATCTGCAAGTTTAAACACAGCCGAAAGCGGAGCTTTTTCAAGTTGAATACTAAAATCATGAAAACGGTAACTGGCATAATAGCTGTCACGGGTTAAAACCAAATTGCGATAACAGGCGAAAAAAGCAACAAAAATGGCAATGCCACAGGTAATCACAGCCGTCACCGCAGCGACCTGGCCTTTGCTTTGCCAGAGATCCCGGCGCAGCTTATGGTAGAGAACGGGCATTACCAGAATACCTGATCTGCTGTTACGGGTTCCGGGTTGATCTGAATATCCTGAACTTCCCCATCACGCATATGAATCACACGGTTTGCCATGGCGGCAATGCCTGCATTGTGGGTAATCAAAACCAGAGTAGTACCGGTTTTGCGGTTGATCTCCTGCAAAAAATGCAGCACAGTTTTGCCCGTCTGATAATCCAAGGCTCCCGTCGGTTCATCACAGAGCAAGACCTCAGGCTGTTTGGCGGTGGCCCGCGCAATCGCAACCCGTTGTTGCTGCCCCCCTGAAAGTTGGCCCGGAAAATGATCGGCCCGATCATCAAGCCCCACCAAACGCAACATTTCAAGAGGCTGGGCAGGATGCTCGACAATCTCAGTCGCCATTTCAACATTTTCAAGAGCCGTCAGATTGGGAATCAGGTTATAAAACTGAAAAACAAAACCAATATGATTGCGGCGGTAACGGGTCAGGGCTTTTTCTGTCGCAGAAGAAAGATCCTCGCCCTTAAACCAGACCGTTCCAGAGGTGGGAGTATCCATCCCTCCCACAATATTGAGCAGCGTCGATTTGCCTGAGCCACTGGCACCCAAAATCACCAAGAGTTCATGGGGATAAATTTCAAGCGAAACATCTCGCAAGGCATGAACTGTGACTTCGCCCATAACATAGGATTTGCTCAGATGCTCGATTTTAAACAGCGGCTCAGCGAGTTGTTCAGGCATTAAAACCGGGCCTGAGAAAAGATTTCAGCCCAAAGCTGCAAAACAAAAAAACATGCTGTTGAATACTGAACATGAAGGCCACAACCCAATCAAGAAAACGGGATCTTTATCTATCTTATTCCCCCCCTAGAATAAATGAGACCCCATGGCTTGTCAAACAAGAGACAAGCTCAGGTTTGCCCCTGACACAAGCCCAAACAGATCTTCAGAATAGGCAGGCCGGTTTGCCAAAAAAGCAGTTCCAAATCAGAAACCAGCCATTGAAACTTGGTTTTCAGCAATTTTTCGATCACAGATAGAGGCCAAACAATCGGGCAAGATAAAAGCTGGAGGAAACGCGTCATGAACACAACACAAAGCTATAAATGGGCCACTTGGGGCGATCTCAACGCTTTTTGGGCCCTGATGCTGGACAATGTCACCAATCTTGTGCTTTTTACCAGCATTCTCGGAGGCGTTTTTGGCTTCCCCGTTAATTTTATTTTTACAAAAATGATTCCTGGCACCTGTCTGGGGGTCATGATTGGCGATTTGGTCTATTCCTGGCTCGCGATTAAACTGGCCAAAGAAACAGGCAACGACAAAGTAACAGCCATGCCCCTGGGGCTCGATACCCCTTCAACGATTGGCATGGCTTTTGCAGTCCTCGGCCCCGCCTATCTGGCCACGGGTAAAAATGCTGAGCTTACCTGGTATATCGGCATGTCCGTGATGGTCTTTATGGGCATTCTCAAACTGATCTTTTCTTTTATTGGCGGTTGGGTTCAACGCGTGGTTCCCCAAGCCGGTCTCTTGGGCTCTTTGGCAGGCATTGGCATTGCCTTGCTGGGATTTTTACCGCTGGTGGATATCTTCAAAATGCCGATCGTAGGTTTGGTCGCCCTGGGCATCGTACTCTGTGCCGTTGTAGCCCGTTTGCCCATGCCCAAAGGCATTCCAGGCATTTTCGCAGCGGTGGCAATCGGCACCTTGCTTTACTATCTTACCGGCCCCAGTGGTTTGCTCGGTCTGGCAGAATTCAAAACCCCACAACTGGCCATGCATCTTGCTCTGCCAATTCCTTCATTGGGTTTTCTTTGGGGTTTTAAAGACGCCATTCCTTACCTGCCTATTGCTTTGCCCTTTGGTATTTTAACGGTCGTAGGCGGCATCAACGTCACCGAAAGCGCCCGCCTGGCAGGTGACCATTTCAATACCCGCACGATCCTCTTAACCGAAGCGATTGCCACTTTGGTCGCTGGGATTTTTGGCGGCATGGCCCAGTCCACCCCCTATATCGGCCACCCGGCTTATAAAGCAATGGGGGCACGAGCAGCCTATACGCTGGCCACAGGTCTGTTTATCGGAATCGGTGGCATCTTGGGCTATACCTCTTCAGTCGTCGATCTGATTCCCGCGCCGGCGGTTGCCGGGATTTTGATTTTCGTCGGTCTCGAAATTGTTGCCCAGGCCTTTGAGGTCTGCCCCCACCGCCATTATGCTGCAATTGGTCTGGCCATGTTGCCTACCGTTGCCAACCTGGCCATGATTCAGGTAGACAACCTGCAAGGGCAAACCATGGGCGCGCTGATGGGTTTGCCCGGTGTGGCCGAGATTCTCAAAGCCCACCCCCTGCATCTGCCGCATGAGATGGAAACTTCGCTTCAGGCCATTCATGTACTGGGTCACGGTTTTATTCTAACGGGCATGCTCTGGGGAGCCTTTCTGGCCTTCTTGATTGATCGCCAAATGAACAAAGCCATGTTGATTTTGGGTGTCACTGCGCTCTTGACCTTCTTTGGCGTGATCCATTCAGTTGTGCCGGATGGGAGTGTCTATTTGCCCTGGCAAACCGGCTCTACCCTGCCCTATTATCTGACCGTGGCCTATCTTCTAATTGCCGCTTGGGTCTGGTTTTTAACCCTGACCCTGCCCAAACACGAGTTAGAGCCGATCGGTGAAGGCCAGTAACTTGCACAAATCTGACCCGCCAATAGGGCTCACCACTTGAACGGCTCAGGCCCAGCCAAGGGTTCTCAGAAACTTCCAAACGAAGCGGTTGAGAGCCTTTGGCTTTTTCCTGTTTTGTTTGGACTGTTTTTTCTGCTCTCTTTCAAACCAACTTGGGCTCAGCAAAGGGAGTGAGCCCTATCAAAAAGCGCTCACTCCCTTTGCTGAAAGCTTGCTAAATGACAAGAGCCTGGACCTGCAAATCATGGAGTATCTTCAAACCCAGGCAAAAACCCAAGCAAATAGGAAGGCTGGCTTATGAAAGCTGCGCAAGGGCTGACAACGCTTTTTGCCAACGCTCATGCCAATTTCCAGAAATAACCGTATAGGGCAGTTTTTCCCGCTCTAAGAGCGCCTGACAACGCAGAAAAAAATCTTCGCCACCCGAAGGCAAATAACGAACCTCATCAGCCACCCAAGGGACATCTGGCGCGCAGAGCAAGTAATGATCAAATCTCTGCCGGGCCGCTTGGGCCGCAATCGCAGGGTCCTGCTGCTGAAAAAGCACCTCGTTCCAAATCGTTGTGACCCAGAGCTCAGTATCATAGAAAAGCCAGGCCCGTGCTTTTCGCTCCATGGCCTGCTGTGTCGCCCACTGCCCCCGCGCAATCTGGGGCATATCCGCCGCACTCGGGCGGGTCTGATGCGCTTCAATCCATGTTCTGGCATATTCAGGTACCCACAGGGTTTGAAAATGCTGCGCCAACTGGCGAGCCAAGGTGCTCTTTCCTGTAGATTCAGGGCCCATCACAGCAATACGCTTGAGAAACCAGGGCCGAACCACTTCTGGTAAAAAATCCCAATTCTGAGCAGGTTGCTCACGAATGGCGGTACCACTGACAGGAAAATTCTCACGCCCGGGATCCACTGGCATATAACGCGCCCCCAAAACCTCTGCCAGTTTCCAGCCATAGTCTTCCGAGGCAAAGACCCACTCGGGTTTTTGCGGCAAAACCCGTTCCAGACTGGCTTGCCAAATCTTCCAAAAATCAGGGTGTTCATGCGGGTACTGTGGGTTTTCATCGGTCAGATGCACAATCTGAAGCGCTGGAAAAAGCTGACGTAACCATTGAACGCGAAGCTCACCGGGAATGGGTTCGGCTTTGAGACTGCCCAAAACCACCGTCAAATTTTCGACACATGCTTGGGCAAATTCAATTAAATAGACATGTCCAGCATGGGGGGGCAGAAATTTACCCAAGATCATGCCTGTTTTTCCCTGCAATCCTGAGAGCATGCTTCACCGGCCTTTTTAAGCCATATTAACATCGAAAACAGACAAAGCAAACCAAATTCAACCCTTCACTTTCACGGGCATTTACCCTGCGGTTTGTTTCGCAAAACAGAGGTCAATACAAGCTCTCAAGCCCTATGTGACGGTTATTACAAGTAAATTTTACATTTTATACCCTGGCAGAGAGAGATCAATAGAGTTAAGATAGTAGTAAGAAATAATAAAGTTATTCAGAAGACTTCAGATGATAAAATTCAACTCAAGAAAGTTTCTGGCCCAGAGCCTGTTCTTTCTAGCTTTTATGGGTCTGGGTAGTTTTTTCAGTCAAGCGCAAAGCCAAGCCGACGCCCCCCATCTGACAGATCTTCAAACGAATATCCCTGTGCCCCAAGAAATTCGTCCCTCTATGCACCTCAAGCCCGTTCCCCCTTCTGCCGCGAATTTCAGCCCTGAAGAAATTCAAGAGTTTCAACGCCGTTATGGCATGCACGCCTCTCAAAACCCTGTCAATCAAGCCATGACCTTGGCAACAGATACCTTGGGCTGGCGCGATCGTCAAGCCTTGGAAATCATTCAACATTTTTCGTCTGAAATTCAAGCAACGGGCAAAGAATATCAACTCAATCCGCTGATCCTGGCCGCGATTCTCTTTGACGAAATTCGCCATGAAAAACCCACCGAAGAAGTCATGACCCAATGGGGGCTGGCCAAAACCTTGGGATTGGCACAGATCAGCCAAAGAGAATTGATCATGCAGGGTTTTTATGACGAAGATTTGAAGAGCTTGATTCACTCTGGCCATTTTGATCAGCCCTTAAAAGATTTACAAGGCAAGGGCAAACTTGCGGCAACGAAAGATCTGCGCAAACTGAGCGTAGAAGAATTAAAAGTTCACCTCCTGGCCCCTCAAATTTTGGCACTGCTGCCTCAAGAACGGGTTGAAATCGGTCAGAAAGCCTTGCTCTCGCCTGCTGAGAATATCCGCATTCTGGCCAAACAAATCGTAAGAGTGCGCAAACAGCTTGGTTTACCAACTGATCAAGGCTTCTACCGTTTGAACAATTTCTCTGAACTTCATGATCTGGCCCGCGTGGTTGTTTTTCACAATGGCAGATTGGATTACGCCCCTAAAATCCTCAGTTATCTCAAGCTTCCCCAACTCGAAATCGCTCTGAGTGGCTGCTTTCGTCCCAACCCAACAGCTCAGATTCAACCTCTTGAGCCCGCATTTTTAGATACTCAGGAATTCCTTGTCAAATCCTTAGAACGCTCCGCTACTCCTGGTTTTAATCTTATTGCAGGAATAAAATAAAAGCTTCAGGCTTCTATCGTCTTGACCGGATTCAGGGCATGGGTAATAATAGTATCTGCACGTGAACAATGTGCGGGAGTAGCTCAGTTGGTAGAGCATCTGCCTTCCAAGCAGAATGTCGCGGGTTCGAGTCCCGTCTCCCGCTTGTGCAGACCTGACAGGCGCCTGTAGCTCAGTGGATAGAGCAACGGTCTTCTAAACCGTGGGTCGCAGGTTCGACCCCTGCCAGGCGCGTGCCTCAGCACCTTATGGTGGGTGTAGCCAAGTGGTTAAGGCTCCGGATTGTGGTTCCGGCATTCGTGGGTTCGATTCCCATCATCCACCCTATCAAAGCGGCGGAACAGCATGCTGCAATTGGAAGTAAGTCCAGGTTATCTTGTTTACTTCCATGAGTGCATCTGGTCTGTCGCTTTTTTCTTAAACCCACTTCTTCCCCATCTGCCCAATCGTTTTTGTGTCGATCTTGGAGCGGCTGATGGCCAGAATGGCTCCAATACTTTTTTACTGTTTTTGAATGGTTGGCTGGGTCTGGCCATAGAGCGGGAAGCCCGTTATTTTCAAGCCATGCAAAGAACCTACCGCGAACTGGGGCTCCAGATTGCTCTTCAAAATTCAGAAATCACCCCCGACAATATTCCGCTGCTTTTAGCGACCGAAAATGTGCCCTCAGAATTTGCCTTTCTCAGTCTGGATATCGACAGTTGCGACTATTGGGTGCTCAAACAGCTACTCGCCTACTATCGCCCAATCGTGATTTGCACTGAAATTAACGAAACCATTCCTCCGCCATTGCGCTTTACCCTTTTGCCTGAGGCAAAACCGCATGCTCCCAGTCATTTTTTTGGTTACAGTTTAAGCCTATTGCACGATTTAGCCAAAATATACCACTATGACTTGGTACGTCTGGATTTTAACAATGCTTTTCTGGTGGCCCGTGAATACAATTTCTTCTGGCCCGCCCTCAGTGCAGAAGAAGCGTACCTGAGTTATCGCAAGAATCCACGCCCAGATTATAATCAGGACATGGAAAAGCTTTTATCTTGGCCTGCTGCCCAAAATCAGGATTTTCTCAACCAGCATTTTGCAGCTTATGCTGCCGAATATACGCTTTATACCAGCAAGAAAGAGATTCCTTGAAACGCCCTGCCATGTATGACTGGATTTCACTTTGTTCTCGATCCATCTAAATTATCTCTTGAACGCTTTGCATTTGGGGCACCCAAGGTCATGACAAAAACTTTCAGGAATTGAAATGCAGAGAGCTGCTAAAAGAATAAGCAGCCCAAAGTGTCCGTCATCTGTCCTTTACCATAAGGAATAAAATAGTCGAATATTGAGAATCATTTTTCAATATTATATAATTTCAATATTATATAATTCATGATTATGATTGTCAGTAAAAATTTCTGATTAAAAACCCAAGGATGGGTTTGCTGAATTCATCACGATTTTGTTTCACGGAGGAAACATATGGCTCTTCGCATCAATAGTAATATTTCTTCGCTGAATGCCCAACGGAATTTGGGCAGCAGCAATGTCCAACTCTCAAAGACTTTAGAGCGTCTTTCTTCGGGCCTGCGTATCAATCGAGCCGCAGATGATGCCGCTGGGTTAGCAGTTTCTGAAAAACTGCGCACCCAAATCAAAGGCTTCAGCCAAGCCACCAGCAATGCCCAAGATGCAATCAATTTAATCGCAACCGCAGAATCAGGGCTGGATCAGAGTTCCCAGATTCTTCAGCGCATGCGCGAACTCTCCATTCAAGCAGGGAATGACACCCTGGTGAACGCCGATCGCGCGAAAATCCAGGAAGAGATCAATCAACTCCGAGTTGAACTGACCCGCATTGCCGAAACGACAGAATTCAATACCCGCAAACTGCTCGATGGCAGTATTGCCCAGGCCACAGGCAAAGCCAATCCAACCGGAGAAATCAAACAAAATCTGAGAGTGGGAAATACCCTGGCCACCGTGCCTCAGATGCAGGATTTCTTTTCAACAATTACGCTTCCCACTGCTGGAGCTGGCCCAGGTATTCCTGCCACCTTTGATCTTGAATTAGAGGACAATAATCGCGTTGCAGTGGTCACTCAGTATAATGTGACCGGTCTTCCCGGTGGACAATGGTATGCTCCCGCGACACTTGATATGGCATTTGAATTTAAATTGGTCAGTTACCAAGCAAATAGCAGCGCCCCCGTCAGCGTTGCCATCGAAGTCTATAATTCTGTAAACGGATTCCTGTATAGTGTGGATACCAGTGATCCCGCTTCATTTTTAGAGCCCAATGCCGGTCTTGGTACCGCGCGTGGCGGTTGGGAAGCGGGCATTAGCGGCGGAAGAATTCCGGCAGGCCAATCCGTTCTTTTTCTATCTTTACGTCCCCCCGTAGACGGCCTTTACACGACGGGAGAAGCCGTTGGAATCGTTCAGATCAACAACCCTACCACCCTGGATATCGGCAAATCAGCCGTGATTCAGATAACGCCGCCTCGTACAGTGGTCACCACCGACAGTTCTCTGACCTTTCATGTCGGAGCCAACGAAGGCCAATTTCTTAAAATGGGGGTTCAGGATATGCGCGGAAAAGCGCTGCGTATGGAAACCCTCAATATTCTGGGCAGCACAGACCAGGACAGCCGTCTCAAAGCCCAAAATGCCATGGGTGCCATTGATTCTGCGCTGGAGTATGTCAATACCAACCGCGCCCGCCTGGGGGCCTTTCAGAACCGGCTGGAATATACCATTCAGAATCTGCAGATTTCTCAAGAGAACCTGACCGCTTCTGAATCGCGCATCCGAGATGCAGATATTGCGATGGAGACAGCCCAACTCACCCGCGCCCAAATTCTGGTGCAGGCTGGTACCGCGGTGCTAAGCCAGGCCAATATCGCACCACAATCGGCCCTGAGTCTTTTAGGTTAAGTATTTTCTCCGTTTGCATCATTTGAGTGGATTGTATTCTGATCTCAATAAATTAAGCGTCAGGCATAGAAACATCGTTTATTTTTATGACACATACAGAACATTCGTTTATAATTTATTAATATATACAAAACTGTCTCACGGATGAGACAACAGTTTCAAAAACTATAAAACCGTTGAATCGCGCAAAGATACTTTCAAACAGCGATTTAATCAACAGAGGAGACACGGATGGCTCTGTATATCAATAGCAATCTCACGTCTCTCAACGCTCAGCGCAATCTGGGTATCAATAACTCCAAACTTTCTAAAACCCTGGAACGCCTGTCCTCGGGCCTGCGCATAAACCGTGCAGCCGATGATGCTGCAGGGTTGGCTATTTCTGAAAAGTTACGCACCCAAATCAAAGGCTTGAATCAAGCCACCAGCAATGCCCAAGATGGGGTCCATCTGGTACAAACCGCAGAAGGGGGGCTAGAACAAATCTCAGGCATTCTGCAACGCATGCGTGAACTTTCAATTCAAGCAGCCAATGATACGCTGGTGAATGAAGACCGGGGCAAAATTCAAGCAGAAATCAACCAGTTGCGCACTGAAATTACACGGATCTCCCAAACCACTGAATTTAATACGCGAAAACTCTTAAATGGCAGCATTCAATCTTCACAAACAGATTTTCAAAATGCCCGTGCAGTCCTCACCAATAATATTCGCGTTGGCGATGCTCAAAACCTTCCTCTGGATATCCGCAATTTTGTCGCTGGCATTCAAAGTCTCGCTCTCAATGCCACAGTGGATCAAGCGATTTCTTTGAAAATTGTCAACCTCTCATCCAGCCTGCCAGAGGTCGTAGGGCTTGAAGTGCGTTCTTCAGTCTACGGCCTTCTAACGCAAATACAAGACTTACCGACGTTAGGCAGTACCAGTTTTGGAATCTCGCTTTTGGGCCCCAGCAATACCAGCAGTCTATTGACCCTCGATATCAACAAGGGGGGATATATCAGTGGAATCACCGATCGCTCCACCCCCCTCAGCAGCTTGATATTAACAGAAAGGCTCAGCCCTGTAAACGCTGGAAATATGAGTCTGACAGTAGGTTCTACCGCATACAGTATCGCCGTCGATCCCAATACAGACACCATCAATAGCCTCTTGGCCAAAATCAATGCCTTGAGCAATGCCAGCCATACTTTCTCTGCCACTTATGATGATGTAAACAGTCGTTTCCAAATCAGCGTCTCGCGTACCAGCAACCCGCCAAATATCTATACAGCCACCACCAATTACTCCAGCACCCCACCAGCAGCTTACAGTGGTGGAACACCAGCTCCGGCTCCTTATCCTGGTTTTACACTGCCAGCCGTTGGAACGCTCTATGCCTCAGTGGTAGATTTTCCCGATCTCAACGCTCTGAACCAAAATACTGATTTTACCCTCAACTCAACTGGCGGCAATCTTACCGCTCTGTTTGGCGGAGTGACCACCGTCAACCGCCAGATTACAGCCTATAGCACCAATACTTATACAGGCACCGCCACGGCCACGGGCGTGAACTCAAATTATGATCTAACCTCCACACTTGACTTTTCATCCATCTCAAGCAATTCACGCACACAATCCAATGCCTCCTTTGCCGCAGGCAATACTTGGGGCAGTTATGGTCTGGCCGCAGCCGACACATTACAAATCAGCGTACAAACTTCAAGTGGTGGATCTTATACTGCCAGTATCGTTGTGAATCCAGGCGATACGGTCGGTGCCAGCTTGACCGCCTTGCAAACCGATCTCAATACAAACGCCAATGGAGGGGGAGACAACTACGCAGTGTTTCTCGGCGTCGGCGGAAATCTTGTCGTTTCCCATGATATTAGCCAAAACTACGCAGCAGGCGTTGCATCCCTGACCAAAACGCTCAATAACTATATCCCCCCCAATGCGCCCATTCCCTTTGGCGGCACCACAGGCCCCAATAATTTTGGGCCTGGCAGCCCAGGTATCAACGCCTTTTATCCAAACCCTGGCGGTGTAGCTCCTGAATTTGATCTTTCGCTCAGTTTTGGCGGCAGTACAGGCTTGCAGCAGGCCCTGTACTTAAACACCCTCGCTGACAATGCTGATACCCGCAGCAATACTTACGCAGGTGCAGTCACCTCAAACGGCGGCGATTCCTATACACTCACAACCACACAAACAGAAATTCATAATCCGGGCAACAATTCAACCCAAAGTGCAATTGCCGTTGGGGGCCCCTTTAATTTAACAGAGGCGGATATCGGCAAAGAAGTCATGGTTCAGATCTTCGCTGAACGCAAAGAAGTGCGTGAAGACCGCAGCCTGACCCTGCAGATAGGCGCAAATGAAGGTCAGTTTCTCAAACTGGGCATTGATGAAATGAGTTCACATGCCCTGCGGATTGAAACCCTGAATATCTGGGGAGCCAATGATCAGGACTCTCATCTCAAAGCCCAAAATGCAATTGGCGTGCTCACAGAAGCTCTGGATCAGGTCAATTTGCAGCGCAGTCGTCTGGGCGCACTCCAAAACCGCCTGGAATATACGATTCAAAATCTACAGATTTCAAGAGAAAATCTCACGGCCTCTGAATCCCGGATTCGGGATGCGGATATCGCAATGGAAACAGCCCAACTCACCCGCTCTCAAATTCTCGTTCAGGCTGGCACAGCGGTCTTAAGTCAGGCCAATAGTGCGCCGCAATCGGCCCTCAATCTTTTAAGGGGCTAAACCTCATTCTCAAACGGCGAAGATTTCCTGCATTTCAATTGATAAGCACAAACACTTAGATTATAATTTTTAATAGAAAAAGCAAATGATTGGTCAAAGCGATGAACCTGCGCGACCTAGAATATCTGATAGCCCTGGATGAACTGCGCCATTTTCGCAAAGCCGCAGAGAAATGCTATGTCAGCCAACCCACCCTCAGTGGTCAACTCAAGAAATTGGAGCAGGAACTGGGCGTTCAATTGGTGGAACGCACCCGTCACAGAGTCTTTCTCACCCCTGTAGGCCAAGAAATCGTCAACAAAGCCCGCAGAATCATGCAGGAAGTCGAATATATCCAGGAATTGGCCCAAATGGCTGGAGACCCCCTGCGAGGCCCCTTGAGAATTGGGCTGATTCCCACCTTGGGCCCCTATCTTTTGCCTTTGATCATTCCTGCTATCCGCAAAGGCTTGCCTGGCCTGGAACTCTATCTGCATGAGATTCAAACCGCTGATTTACTCAAACGCCTGGCCAGTGGCGAACTGGACGTAGGTATACTGGCCCTGCCGATTGAAAGTGAACAAATGCAGATTCGCAGCTTATTTGAGGAGCATTTTTGGCTGGCGGTTCCCGAAAATCATCTGCTGGCCCTGCAAAAAAACGTGAAGCTGCGTCAGTTGGCCCAAGAAACCATTCTCTTGCTCGATGATGGGCATTGTCTGCGCGATCAGGCACTCGATGTCTGTACCATGGCGGGCGCGCGTGAAAAAGCCAATTTCAGGGGCACCAGCCTCGAAACTTTAAAACATATGGTCAGTTCAGGCAATGGCATTACCCTTATGCCTGAATTGGCCATCCTGACCCCGGAACCCGAATCCAGCCAGATTCGCTATTTACCCTTTGAAAATCCTGCTCCTGCCCGAGAAATAGGCTTGATTTACCGCAAAAGCTCACCGCGTAAAAATTGTTTCGATAAATTGGCCAAAATCATCCAAGTTGCAGTGAAATTAAAAATTTAATCAATGCCAGAGGCACTGTTTGACCCAGGTCAAGGCCAAAAACAGGCAGACATGGTATACAGCATCTAGAGCCCCAAAGCTCAACTTCCTCAGGAGCACCCCATGCAAACGCCCTCACCCAAAGCTTGGTTTTTAGGCCCCAAAGCCGAAAACCAAGAATATTTTGAACGCACCCTGCTTGAAACCTTTCGTGACTATTGCTATTGGCGGCGAAACTTTCACCCCGAAGACATGGCCTATATCCGTTCAGAAGACCGCCTGCAACCTGAGTTTTTACAATATCAGGAAACCCTGAGCGATCACCTCTTCGAAATGCTTTCCCAACTCAAACGCAGTATTCCCTTTTTCAGCCCGCGTTACCTGGGACATATGGCCAAAGATCTGCTCATGCCTGGCACTTTGGGGTATATCGCAGCGATGTTTTATAACCAAAACAATATCACCCGCGAAGCAGCCACGATCACAACCCGTTTTGAAGCCGACGCCCTGAAAATGATCGTCAAAATGTTAGGCTATAGCCCCGAAAAAGCCTGGGGACACCTCTGTTCCGGGGGTACCGTCGCCAATATTGAAGCCCTCTGGGTGGCCCGCAATGTGCGTCTTTTCCCCTGGCAGGTAGCCCTGGCCCGTCAGCGCGCAGATAAAGAGCTCCAAGCCCGTTTGGAACAGTGTGTAGAAAGCTTGATTCCCGATTTTCCCTGGGACAAGCCCTCACGCCTGCCTGTACACCAAACCCTCACCCTTTCCGCTCAGCTGATGGAAAAGGCTGCACAGGATTCAGAACTGGCTTACCTGCTCAATCAGGTATCCGTCGTCAACTTGGGTTTGATTGGGTTTTCTCAGGCTTGTCATCTTGAGTTAGGCGCCCCTCCATGGAATTTACGCATTGCCTATAGCCAAAATGCCCACTATTCGCTACGTAAAAGTCTCAGCCTTTTGGGTTTGGGAGAAAGTGCAGCCCTTCAAATCCCCTTGGATCAGCACCTGCGCCTGGATATTCAGTCCCTGCGTGAAACGCTCTTCAATCTGCCCGAAGAGGATCTGCTGCTTGCGGTTACAGGTGTCTACGGTTCGACAGAAGAGGGCGCACTCGACGATTTCGATCAATTGGTCAACCTGCGCAAAGAATTTGAAAATGCCGGCAAAGGCAGTTTCTGGCTGCATGGCGATGCCTGTTACGGTGGCTATGCGCTCTCGCTTCTGGATCAGGGGCAGGAAGAAGTCATGGAACCTGCCGCTGTACTCCAGGCCTTTTTACAAAACGTGGCCCGCAGCGCTCAAACACGCAGTGGTGAAAAAAGCTTTTTAGCCTGGGATTTAAATCGTTGTCAGCGTTGGCTGAACGTCTCCAATGCGCTCTCTCAATGCGATTCCATTTCATTGGACCCGCATAAACTGGGGTATCTCCCCTATCCTGCGGGTTCAGTCGCCTATCAGGACTATCGCGCACGTGAGTTTATCCGCTGTGATGCCCCCTACCTCAATGCAGAGCCCATGCTGGATGGAGATTATTGGAATACCCCTTACCCAGGCAAATACACCCTTGAAGGCTCACGTCCGGGGGCAACATCAGCAGCTGTCTGGCTGGCCCATCAAACGGTCCCGCTAAACCGTGAAGGACATGGCCGTCTGGTCGCCGGCACCCTGGTGGGGGCAACCTATTTACAAGAAACCCTGAAACAGGTCATTGCGGAGGAACTCCCTGGTATTCACTGCCGATTTGTCACCCCCGATGCAGATTTGAATATCCTCTGTTATACCTTCAGCGGCCATTGGAAAGGTTCGCCCATCAGCCTCAGCCAATCCAATCATTTGGTCACAGAACTCTATCAACGCCTCTTGGCACGTGAGGTTCTTCCTCAGCAAACCCAAGATTTTATTGTGTCCATGACCCGTCTGGAAGCTGAAACCTATGGAAGAGAGCAAATCGCGAGAACCTGGCAAAGAATCTCAGGCCGCCCGCTTGAAAACCATGAAAACGCCTTGGCCCTGGTTCGCACCGTGGTCATGGATCCCTTTTTAACCGAAGCCATGACGCGCCCGGATATGCAACCGCCCCAAGTTTCATTGGCGCGTGTTTTTGCAAGCACGCTGGCCAGTCAATTGCGTAAAATTCTCAGCGAAATTCATGCTTTAAGCACGTGACTTGGCCTTTCTGCTTGGAGAGAGGCCTGACACATGCTAAAGTAATGAAAAAAAGGATGGAGCTGACGCATGGCCTATTTACTCGATGACTTCAGCCGCGAAGACGAAGTCTCCCTGTTTGGCACCGAGTGGTTTGTTTTTTCAGATCAGGTCATGGGAGGCATTTCTCAAGCTCAGGCCAGCCATCAACAGAGCCCTGATGGCCCCTTGCTGCATTTTGGAGGCAAGATCAGTCTGGAAAACCAAGGGGGGTTTATTCAACTGGCCCTGCCCCTGATTCATTCGCGCTATCTTTTTGATGCCCGACATTTTCGGGGGGTACATCTGCTCGCACGGGCCAATCAACGTGAGGGTTGGTATATTCATCTGCGCACCAAAGAACTGAGCATGCCCTGGCAACACTATCGCGCGCCCTTTTATCCCTGCCCGGATTGGGAAATACATCAAATTCCCTTTGAATTGTTTTATCCGGTGGGAACAGGGCACCCGCTCAATTTAGAACGTTTGACCCGGATCGGAATTGTCGCAGGTCAGAGAGCCTTTCAAGCCGATCTGGAACTTAAACAAATCGGCTTTTATCCAGGCTAAATTGCAGTTAAAGACGTTCGATCGTCACCAACCAGGCTTGGGCCTGATGGGTTCGTGTTTCAAAGCTGCTGGCTTCGATGCGGTGAATCTTCCATCCCGCTTCAAAGGTCTTTTCAAGTTCTTTACGTGAAATGCGACGGGGCCCCTCTTCACCGGGCTCATGCTCGCTCATGCAGAGCAGATAAAAGCGACTGCCAGGAAACATGACATGGGCCAAGCCACGTAAATATTTTTTACGTTCCTTATCCGTTAGAAAATGAAAAAGTCCACTGTCGATGACCGTGTGAAAACCTTCACCCAGTACTTCTAATTCCAGCGCATTGCCTACCACAAACGTAGCTTCAGCTTGATAATCCACTGATTTCTGACGTGCTGTGGCAATCGCTTTTTCAGAGATATCGATTCCCCAAACCATATGGCCACGCAAGGCCAACATTAAAGCATTTTCACCCGTTCCACAGCCAATATCAAGCACGTCACCGACAATATTTTCTTGATTTGCAAGGGTTTCGAAAACGGCTTGGGGTTTACCAATCTCCCAGAAAGGGAGAGATTGTGATTCAATGGCAGAAGCCACAGTCATTGGCAGGGATGCTGGGCGAGTTTTCGTCGCTCTGGGCATGTTGTAATCTCCAGTTATAGAACTGTCAACCTATTGTACCGGCCTATCGTCACAAAAATGTGACATTCCAACAACAAGAGAAAAAAATCATCTGTTTAAACGCTAAATTTTTAAGCATTGGCAAATAAAACCCATCCAAACTGGGGCAAGAGGGAACTATTTCCCCTTCAAAACACGTCCCTGATCCTAATATCCCCCTATCTCTAAATGGAGAATACCCGCCATGCGTTCTTTGCCTCTGTTTCTATTGTTCAGCCTGATGTTTTCAGGCTGTGGCATTCTGCTTCAGTCCCCCCTGGGAGACAAACAGGAGATCCAACTCACCGGCAAACTATCTGATGAAGAGGGCACCCCCTTCCAGGGAAAGGTTACCCTTCAAACTTCACGACAGACCTATACTGAAAAAACCAATCCCCAAGGAATCTTTGCCATCAGTCTGCTCGGCTTTGAAAGCAAGGGTTTACTCAATCAAGCTGAAAAGATCAAGGTTCAAGCCCAAGCTGAAAATGGCAGCTCCGTTCAGCAAAATATCCGTTTGCTCAGTCCAGAAACTGAATTGAGCCCGATGCGTTTTTGGAACGCCCTGTCTGGCCCACCTGATCAGGCCCGGCTCAAATCGGCACCACAATTCAGTTGGAAAGCCGCCCATGAAACGCCCGACAGCTATGGGGTTGAATTAAGCAGAGACGGTTATGGCGTGATTTGGAGCCAAACAACCTCTACACTTCAAAGCCAGGTTGTTCCTCAAAACCTTTTAGAAAACCAAGCCAGCTACCATTGGAGCATCAGTGCGAATTACCCAGACTATCAGGCGCGAAGCAGCGTCAGGCATTTTAAAACAGAGAAAATTGTCGATGTGATTCCGATTTTTTTGGCCCAAAGTGGAGGCAAAAACTGGCCCCAATTTCATGATGGTCTTTATGAGTATCAACTCTCAGAAGCCTTTGAACTCAAATCAAACCAAGCCATCGAGCTGCTTCTGGACTTATCTAAGTCACACACGGTGGGTGCCGTGGTCATTGCCAGCAGCGGTTTTTCTGCCACTGCCCAAATTTCGATAACAGACAGCGCGGAAAGCCCAGCCTCAACAGCCGAAATCAGTGCCAAATTATCAGGCTATCAGGCGCTTGAACTGCCCGCGAACAGCCACGGTCGATACATTCATCTGCGCTTTATTGGCAATGCGGGTTTTCTCAATCTGCACGAAATCAGAGTGCTTGCGCCGCAATAATTTATCAAAATTGACGATACAATACTTATCACCACTTATTGCAGCTCTCAATTCAGAAAAAAAGGAAATCACCATGACCCATTTTGTTTGCCTTTCCCCCCATTTCCCCCCCAATTTTAAAACCTTTTGGCTGCGTCTGAAAGAAGCCAATGTTCAGGTTTTGGGCATTTCAGACAGTCCCTGGGAAGAATTGGGGCCTGAACTTCAAACACTATTGACGGAATATTACCGGGTTGAAGATATGCACAATCTCTCCCAGTTGGAAGCAGCTTGCCAGCATTTTATCAAGCGCTATGGAAAAATTGATCGCTTGGAATCGCACAACGAATACTGGCTCGAAACAGAAGCCCATTTGCGCACGGTTTTTGATATTCCTGGCCCCCGCGCAGAAAATATCCGGGATATCAAAAGCAAAGAACGCATGAAAGTGCTTTACCGCCAAGGAGGCATCGCTGTCGCGGAGGGTGCAAAAGTCTGTACAGAAAAAGAATGCCGTGATTTTATCCAAAAAACGGGTTATCCCGTTGTCGTCAAACCAGATATTGGCGTGGGTGCAGCCCGTACCTGGAAACTGAGCTCTGAGGAAGATTTACGTCAGTTTATTCCTTTCTGCGATGGCACCGCCTATTTAATCGAAGAATTTATCGAGGGTGAACTTTATTCCTTTGATGGCCTGACCGATTCCCAGGGCAAAATTCTGTTTTCAGCCAGCCAATACTTTAACCATGGCATCATGGAAATCGTCAACAAAGATCTGGATCTTTACCATATGGTACTCAGAGAAATTCCAGCAGAATTAGAGGCCTTGGGGCAAAAAGTAGTCAGAACCTTTGGCATTCGGGAACGATTTTTTCATTTTGAATTTTTTCATCGTCCCGATGGACGTTGGGTTGCGCTGGAAGTCAATATTCGGCCCCCAGGAGGCCTGTCTATGGATTTGTTTAACTATGCCAATGATATGGATCTTTACAAAGGCTATGCAGAGATGATCCTAACGGGAGCGCTGCACCAAACACCAAGCCGAAACTATTTTGCAGCTTATATTGGCCGCAAACATAGACAGAACTACCAACTCAGTCATGATGAGATTATGCAAAAATTCAGCAAGGAAATCATTCACCATCAAAATATGGCCAAGATTTTTTATCCTGTGATGGGGTATGGAGGCTATTTAGTAAAGTCCCCTGACCAGCAGCGGATTCACGAACTGGTCAGAGAAATTCACGCCCTCAAAGAGGCTTAAAACGATTTATTCGCCTGTGGCTTTTTTCATGGCATCGTTGGTTTGCTGAGTTATTGAATTCATCCACTCACCCAGTTTGAGTGCAGCATGGGCAGCACCCGCTGTCACCAAAGCGCCAACGGTAATTGCTCCTGTGGGCAGAGCAGCGGGCAAGGCAATCACACTGGCGGCTTCAGCAGCCAGCGCAGTTCCGCCGGCAGCGGCAGTACCCAGCGCAACATTGCGCAAAGTACGCAGACTGTCTAAGCCTTTCTGCGCACTTGACTCTTCCGTTTTTTGCGCCGCTTGGGCTTGGTTGACATTATTTACACTTGGCATCTTCAATCCTCCAAAATTAATCAAACATAGAAATCGTGGTATCTGCAGAACCCTTGAGATTTTTAGTCATTTGCACAGAATCCTGCTGCAGATCGGTCAAGATCTCCCCCACCAGGGCCTTTGTTTCTGAAGAAACAGTTCCCAGGCGTTGTTCTATCATGGCCGTGGCCTGATCGACTTGGGCAAAAAGCATCACAATATTCTCTAAAATCTGGGGATCGCGTTGATGCACGTATTCCCGCGCTTCAAGCGCAGCACCCGCCATCACGTCCAAACAGGCCAAAAGACCTGGGCGAATGATTTGCTCCCAATCCTGACGATCCTGTGCGCGAACAGCAGAGGTCATCAATTGGGCTTTCTTTTGTTCACATTGGGCCTGAGCCCGCTCTAAACCCAGAAGATATTCTTGCTCAGAAATCTGAGCCAATTGAAATGCTTTAATTAAAGGAACGATTCCTTGGGGCACTGACATAGGCCATACTGCCTTCTCTCAAATCTTAACCGAGGGCCGTTCCTGATAAACAAGCACAGGAATGACCTTCAATCATTCCTATTATCGCATGGAAAAGTAAAATACTTGTTTCAAAAACGCCCAACCCAACAATGCCTTGGAGTGAAAAGCACCACTTTACGGCATCATCGGCCCGCTGGATTTATTCAGCCTGAACCACAGGTTGAGCGGTTTCTGAAACAGGCCCAGAAAGCACAGCATGGTTCTTATAGACAATCCCACCATTGCGCAACTCACCCATCATTTGGATAAAGTCGTTGCTTTCACCCGGATATTTGCCGTTGATCGTCACCATATATTTTTTCTTCTGACTGGCGCTGAAAACGCTCATGACAAAAAGTGTGTCCTCGATCATCAGCACCTGGCCAATGATTTCAACTGCATTTTCAACGGGCAGGGTACGACGCAGATTGGCAATTTTAATCGTCGGAGCTTCATCAATCTGACGGTATTGCGCTGCTTTTTGAGAATAAGTGGGCCAAAAAGCAAACATAATTTCACGTTCCAGAAATTTCTGAATCGGGTATTTGTTCTGAAGATCACGCCGACGTTCGTCTTCGAATTTATATTTAAAGCCTTCGATTTCGATCACGCCTCGTTTTTTGCGGGGATCGACTTCTAAAATGGTGCCTTTGGCCATACCGATTGCACGTTGAAAGTCTTGTGTCAATGGGTGTTCTGGCAAAAGAAAAAGTGATTCTTCAATCGTAATCGGTGGGCTTTGGCGACGGGGAGTGCGATCAAAACGGGGTTGACGATCGCGGTTTTGATAGCGGTTATCACGGTTGTCGCGGTTATAGCCGCCTTCGCGCGGGCGATAATTGTTGTCGCGGTTATAGCCGCCCTCACGCGGTGGGTAATTGTTGTCGCGGTTATAGCCGCCTTCGCGCGGGCGGTAATTATTATCGCGGTTATAGCCGCCTTCGCGTGGGCGATAATTGTTGTCGCGGTTATAGCCGCCTTCACGTGGGGGGTAATTGTTGTCGCGGTTATAGCCGCCTTCGCGTGGGCGGTAATTGTTATCGCGATTATAGCCGCCTTCGCGCGGTGGGTAATTATTATCGCGATTATAGCCGCCTTCGCGTGGGCGGTAATTGTTGTCGCGGTTATAGCCGCCTTCACGGGGGCGGTAATTGTTGTCGCGGTTATAGCCGCCTTCACGGGGGGGATAATTGTTGTCGCGGTTATAGCCGC